>NZ_JADDIL010000001.1:0-226531 GCF_020826795.1 Microtetraspora sp. AC03309
ACCCAGACGCCGACCCCCACACCCTCGGCCAGCCCGACACCGACACCAGGCTCCGTCTGCGTGACCGCCAGCAACTACGCGCACACCACCGCCGGCCGGGCCCACCAGTCCGGCGGATACACCTTCGCCAACGGCTCCAACGACGCCATGGGCCTGTGGAACCTCTTCGTCACCCACACGCTCCGGCAGACCGGGCCGAACCACTGGGTGCTCGCCGACGGCGCCTGCTGATCTCTCCTCCCCCGGACCGCCACGTGGTGAACCGACACATGGCCGCAGGGTCGGGTATGGGCCGGGCACGCCGTCACGCCGATTCCCGTACCGGCGGGCGGACCCGCACGTACGGGCCGCCACGGAGCGGTTTCACGGCGCGGAACGCGACCACGAGATGGCGAGACCTAACACCACGTTCCCACCCGTTGTGGGGACACGGCACATGGAACGCCCACAGGACTTTGCCTAGCCTTTGCGCCAATCCGGTCAGGTCATTCGCCTGCACTACCCCCTATCTCCTCGATGCCAGCAGAAAAGAGTTGACCATGGGTCGAAAGCGTCACCAGGTCCGGTTGCCCGCGGTTCTGACCGCCGCGACGGCCCTGCTCCTGGCCGCGGCGTGCGGCAGCCCCGGTACCGCCGAATCGGGGAGCGGCGGCACCGGCTCGACGGAGCCGATCAAGGTCGGTCTCGTCTACTCCAAGTCCGGCCCGCTGGCCTCGTACGGCAAGCAGTACATGGAGGGCTTCCAGGCAGGGCTCGACTACGCCACGAACGGCAGCAAGAAGATCGGCGACCGCGCCGTGGAGGTGACGGAGGTCGACGACGCCGGCGATCCCGCCAAGGCGGTGTCGGCGGCGAAGGACCTGATCGGCAAGGGTTACAAGATCCTCGCCGGTTCCACCTCGTCCGGCGTCGCCACGCAGGTCGCGCCCATCGCCGAGCAGAACAAGGTGCTGTTCATCTCCGGCCCGGCCGCCACCGACGCGGTGACCGGCGCCGGCACGTACACCTTCAGGTCCGGCCGCCAGACGTCCCAGGACATCAACACCGCCGCCGCCTTCATCGGCGACGTGCAGGGCAAGAAGGTCCTCGTCTTCGCGCAGGACAGCGCGTTCGGCCAGGCCAACGTGGCGGGTGTGCAGGCCGTGCTCGGCGCCAAGGGCGCGAAGGTCGAGCCGCTGCTCGTCCCCGCCAGCGCCACCGACTTCACCCCGTTCGCCACCCAGGCCAAGGAGGCCAAGGGCGACCTGCTGTTCGTCGCCTGGGCGGGCACGACCGCGCAGGCCATGTGGACCGCGCTCGGCCAGCAGGGCGTCTTCGAGGCGACCACGGTCGTGACCGGCCTGGACATCACCGCCACCTGGCCCGCGTACGGCCCGGTCGCGGACAAGGTCAACTTCCTGTCCCACTACTTCGCCGGCGCGGCGGGAACCGAGCAGGAGAAGGCCATGACCGAACGCGTCACCAAGGCGGGCGGCACCGTCGACCTGTTCACCGGTGACGGCTTCACCGCCGCCCAGATGATCGTGCACGCCGCCGAGAAGGGCGGCGACCCGGACGCGATGGTCCAGAGCCTCTCCGGCTGGAGCTTCGACGGCGTCAAGGGCAAGATGACCGTCCGGGCCGAGGACCACGCCCTCCTCCAGCCGATGTTCCAGGCCAAGCTGACCGGCGGCGCGACGCCCACGGCCGAACTGGTCAAGAAGCTCGAGGCCGACGCCGTCGCGCCCGCGGTCGCGACGAAGTGACGAGTACCGTGGCCGCCCCCGCCCGGCCGGTCCTGCGTGTACGCGGGCTGAGCTGGGCGGTCGGCGGCGCCCAGATCGTCTCCGACGTCGGCTTCGACGTGGCAGAGGGCGAGTTCGTCGCCGTCATCGGCCCCAACGGAGCGGGCAAGACCTCGCTGTTCAACCTGATCTCCGGGCTGACCCGGCCGACCGCGGGGACGATCGAGCTGGACACGCTCGACATCACCCGCGTGGCGCCGCACCGGCGGGCCCGGCGCGGGCTCGGCCGTACCTTCCAGTCCTCCAGCGTCTTCCCCGCGCTCACCGTCGCGGAGAACGTACGGCTGGCCGCCGCGGCCCACCGCGGCGCCTGCCTGCGGATCTGGCGCCGGGCCGAGTCCGACCAGGCGGCGTGGCACGCCACCGCGGAGGCACTCGAACGCGTGGGGCTCGCGCACCGGGCCGCCGAGATCGCCGGTTCGTTGTCCCACGGCGACAAGCGCAAGCTGGAGATCGCCATCCTGCTGGCCACCGACCCTCGCATCATCCTGCTGGACGAGCCCATGGCCGGGGTCGGCGTGGCGGACGTGCCCGCGCTCACCGAGGTCATCCGGGCCGTACACCGCGAGCAGGGGCGCACGGTCCTGATGGTGGAGCACCACATGGACGTCCTGCTCGGCCTCGCCGACCGGGTCGCCGTCATGCACCACGGCAGCCTGCTGGCCCTGGACGTGCCGGACGAGGTCATGGCCAACCCCGTCGTGCAGGAGGCCTATCTCGGGGAGGCGCTGTGACGCCGCTGCTGGAGATCGCCGACCTCCACGTGCGGATCGGCAGTTCGCACATCCTCCAGGGCATCGGCTTCGCCGTCGCGCCCCAGGGGGTCACCGCCGTGCTCGGACGTAACGGCGCGGGCAAGACCACCACACTGAAGGCCGTGCTCGGCATCGTGCCCAAGACCGGCACCGTACGGCTGGACGGCGAGGAGATCGGCGGCCTGCCGACCCACGCGATCGTCCGGCGCGGCCTCGGCTACGCGCCCGAGGACCGCAACGTCTTCGCCGGGCTGACCGTGACCGAGAACCTCCGGCTCGCCGAGCGCGGGCGCGGCCCCCACCGGTACGACCTGGTCTACGAGATGTTCCCCGAGTTGAGGCAGCGGGGCGCGCAGCGCGCGGGCACCTTGTCCGGAGGCCAGCAGCAGATGGTCGCGATCGGCCGCACGCTGCTCAACGACAACCGGATGCTCCTGGTGGACGAACCCACCAAGGGCCTCGCGCCGAAGATCGTCACAGAGGTCGCCGACGTGCTGGAGCGCGCCGCGCGCGAGGTGCCCATCCTGCTCGTGGAGCAGAACCTCGCGCTGGTGCGCCGGATCGCCGACCACGTCGTCGTCATCGAGCAGGGGACCGTGGTGCACACCGGGGAGGCGGATTCCCTGCTCTCCGACCCCGACCTCACCCGCGAACTCCTGGGGGTGGCATGACCAACCGAAGCACGCGAGCCGACAGGCGCGACTCCCCCCGCGAACTCCTGGGGGTGGCGTGAGCAACGTCGTGCTCCTCGCGCTCACCGGCCTCGGCCTGGGCGCGCTCTACTTCCTCATCGCGTCCGGGCTGTCGCTCATCTTCGGCCTGGCCGACGTGCTGAACTTCGCCCACGGCCTGTTCCTCGCCGTCGGCGCGTACGGCACCTGGTGGTCGTCGGCCCATCTGGGTCTCGGCTTCGTCCCCGCCGTCGTGTTCGGCGTGGCGGCCGGTACGGCGACCGCCGTACTCGTCGAGATGCTGCTGATCCGGCCGCTCTACCGCAGGACGATCGAGCAGGTGCTGGTCACCGTCGGTCTCAGCCTCGCCGGGGTGGCGCTGCTGCAGGCCGGGTTCGGAGCCGACCCGCTGACGTTCCCCCGGCCGGAATGGGCCACCGGGACCACCCGCGTGCTCGGCGCGATCGTCCCCAACGACCGGTTCCTGCTGATCGGCGCGGCCGTGGTGGTGCTGGTCGCGATCCAGGTGTTCCTGCGCCGGACCCGGTTCGGCCTGATCGTCCGGGCCGGCGTCGAGGACCGGACCATGGTCACCGCGCTCGGTATCAACGTGCGCACCGCCTTCACCCTGGTGTTCGCCATCGGCGGCGCGGCGGCGGCGCTGGCCGGAGCGCTGGCCGGGGTCTACTTCGGCAACGTGTCCCCCGGGCAGGGCACCTCCTTGCTCATCTTCGCCTTCATCGTCGTCGTCATCGGCGGCATGGGCTCGGTCACCGGCTCGGCGGTCGCCGCCGTCCTGGTCGGCCTCGTCCAGCAGTTCACCAGCTTCTACGCCGCCGCCGGTGTCGGGGAGGCCTCGGTCGTGCTCCTGCTCGCCGTGGTCCTGCTGGCCCGGCCGGGCGGTCTGGCAGGGAGGTCCGCGTGACCACGACAGCCGATGTCCCGGGAACCGTGACCGTGGACGACATCCGGCCGCGTCCGGCCTCGCCCCGCACGCGGTGGCTGCGCCGGGGCGTGCCGCTCGCGGCCGTCGCCGTACTGGCCGTGCTGCCGTTCTCGACGGTGAACCTGCCCGCGCTGCTGCCCGGTCCCGTCAACAGCCCGGGGTCGTTGCAGCTGCTCGCGATCTGCCTGGTCTTCGCCGGGCTCGCGGCCACCTACGACCTGCTCTTCGGCCGTACGGGGCTGCTGTCCTTCGGGCACGCGCTCTACGTGGCGCTGGGCAGCTACACCGTCAACATCGCCGTGACGAAGCTCGACCTCGCGCTGCCCGCCGCGCTGCTGCTCGCCGTACTCGTGGGCCTGGTTGTGCCCACGCTGCTCGGCGCCGTGGCGCTGCGGGTGAACGGCATCGCCTTCGCCATGGTGACGCTGGCCACCGCGCAGGTCGGCTCCATCCTGGTGATGAGCGACCCGGGCAGGCTCACCGGCGGCGAGGAGGGCCTGCCGCTCGCGCCGGGCGCGATCCCCGGTTTCCTCTCCGGCGTGGCCAACACCGCGAACCTGTACTGGCTCGCCCTGGGCTACGTGGTCGTCGTGCTCGCCGTGATCGCGTGGGTGGTGGAGTCGGAACCCGGCCGTGTCTGGCAGGCGATCCGCGAGAACGAGCGCAGGGTGTCGGTGCTCGGCCTCCCGTCGTACCGTTTCCGCCTGCTGTCCTTCGTCGTGGCGTCCTTCCTGGCGACGCTCGGCGGGGTCGTCCACCTCTTCCTGGTCGGCGGCTCCAGCCCGCAGATCACCACGTCGAACTTCACCCTCGCCTTCCTGGTCATGGTGGTGCTCGGCGGTACGGGAAGCCGGTGGGGCGCCATGCTCGGCGGCGTGCTGTACACCTACCTCGACCACCGGCTCGCCGCGCTCGGCACCTCGGACGCCGTCGCGGGCCTGCCCGAGGTGCTGCGCGCGCCGTTGTCCGAGCCACTGTTCGTGCTCGGTGTGCTGTTCATCGTGATGGTGTACTTCCTTCCCGGCGGTCTGGCCAGCCTCGCCACCCGCCTGCGCGGATCCGCGAAGTGACGGAGCCGTCGTTCTTTTCCGGGTCTCCCGTACGGAAGAGAACGACGGCCTCTCACTCCGGGATCATCCACGCACGGGTGTTCCGAGAAATTCGGATGACCACCCCGGCTCGGAGGGCCTTTCCGGCCTCGCCGTCGCGTTCCCCACATGCGATTCCAACAGTGGCCGACATTTCAGCATGTGCCCCATTTGACACACTTCCAAAATTGTCAGTGCCGGTAAATAAGCTCAGGTCATGGCGACTCCGAAATACGAATACACCCCCGAACTCCTCGCCGAAGCGGCCGCGAACTCCCTCAGCATCGCCGACGTGCTGCGCCACCTCAACATCAAGTGGACCGGCGGATCCCATGCCCACATCAGCCGCCGCCTGAAGCACTTCGACATCGACACCTCACACTTTCTCGGCCAAGCCCGCCACCGAGGGCAACCGTCGCCACGGAGGCTCCACCCCGACCAGATCCTGGTCGTTCTTCCCGCTGGATCACCTCGGCCTAAGCGGGTACAACTCAAGCGCGCCCTTCTCGCTGTCGGTGTGCCCTACCGCTGCGATGGCTGTAAGATCGAGGCAGCCTGGCAAGGACGCCCGATCACATTGCACGTCGATCACATAAATGGAGATTGGCTGGACAACAGGAAAGAGAACCTGCGCTTTCTTTGTCCGAATTGCCATTCCCAAACGGATACCTACGCCGGCAAGAACAAGGGGTCGTAGCCCAACGGCAGGAGGCAAATGGTTTAGGTCCATTTCAGTGCGGGTTCGAATCCCGCCGACCCCACAATTCTCACACGAAAGCCGCCTCTCCCGAACGAGGGGCGGCTTTCGTGATTTCGGTGAGACCGCCGGAAAAGGGCCCCCGTCACGCTCGAAGAGCCCGAAAAAGGCGCTCGTGGCTCGGCGCGGTCACGCGGCCGGCGTGTCGATGGAGATCTGCCAGAGCAGCGTGGCGGCCTCGGGATCGAGCGCGTACGCCGCGACGCCACGGCGGGTGCCCGGCTGATGCGGCGCCGCCTCGTCGCAGTCCTCGAAGTACCTGCCACCGACGCCGTCGAGCAGCGGAGACGTCGCGACCAGCACGGACGTGGCGGCGCCCTGCTCCGGCGTCTTCCATGTGACGGCCGTCGGTCCGCCGCTCAGGACGCGCATCCGGTCGAGATCCTCTTCTGTGATGTAGCGCTGCAACCTGGTCCGGATCCCGCCCGGCATCAGCGCGTTCACGGTGATGCCGTCGTCCGCCCAGCGCCTCGACGCCTCGACCGCGATCGCCAAGGACGCGGGCGTCGGCATCGGCGCGCTCTACCGCCACTTCCCCACCCGCGAGGCGCTCGTCGAGGCGACGTACCGCAACGAGCTCGAACGGCTCTGCGACGCGGCCGCGGACCGGCTGGGCACCCTGCCGCCGGACCGGGCGATACGCGCCTGGATGGATCGGTTCGTCGACTACATGACGACCAAGCGCGGCATGTCCGACGCGCTGCGTGCGAAGGCGCCGGTGCCGCCGCCGGGACCGTGCGGTCGGAGCCCGTTCCGGACCACGTTCCTGTCGAAGCGGCTGAACGACCGTCTTGATCACCCGGTTGGTGCCCTCGGAGCCTGCGTTGGTGATCCCGGTGCGGATGAACGCGCAGATCTCCGGCCACCAGGTCTGCGCCGTCGTGGCCGGCCGCTCCAGTTCGGGCAGGCCCGAGGCAGTGTGTGCGCCCCGCCACCGCTCACGGCTTCAGCTCGAGCCTCTTCCTCGACGCACCCGGGAACACGACGACCAGGTGCTCCTCTCCTGCATCGCCGACCCGCACGTAGACACGGAGCCGGTAGCGGCCCTTCCCCGCGATCGCCAGGTTCGGCATCGGGGCACCCGCGCCCACGTCTCCGCCCTCGCCCATCTCCGGCACGGTGAGCTGGCCGCTGCGGCTGATGATCGACACCTCGTTGACCTGATCCCACCCGGCCGTTCGCTGTGGCGGCGGGGTGCGGAAGGCCTTCACTGTAAGGCACAGATCAATGACGTCTTCGACATGCCCGATGAGCACCGCGCCGCCGGCCACCCCGATGAGGGCGCTGTCGTCGTAGGCCTTGTCCATCGCCTGTTCCGCCACCTCGTCGGCCGCTTCGTCTTCGGGGTCGTGGACCAGATAGCCGGGATCGCCGTCGGCGAACAGGAAGTAGTTGGCCGTGGCCTGGACGACACCCTTCGTCCGGGGCCACGGGTCGCGGCACTTCGCGTTCTTCTCGGCGATGTAGGCGGCGTTCGCCGCCTCCGTCTCCGCGGTCGACCGCAGCAGCTCGGGACGGGTCGCGCCGACGATCTCCGGGCAGACGTAGACGAGGTCCCACGGGTCCGCGCCCCAGGCGGGCCGCGTGCTCCCGGCCCGCGTCAGAATCGCCTCCTGCTCGTCGCGGTCCTTTGTACGGCACAGCGCCCGCCCATACGCGAGGATCTCCTGGTCCGACAGGTTGTCCGGGAACATGGGCGAGACTCCGCCGTCTGTGCTCCGCGCCCGGCACAGGAACGCGGCGTCGCGTTCCGCGGGTTCCAGGTCGCCGAAGCTGGGCCGGTCATAGCAGTCCATCGACCAGCCGGTGTAGGTGAGATGCGGGGTCTGCTCCGGGTGGGTCAGTGCGATGATCGGCAGTACGGCCACGGCCGCCACCGCGACGCGGATCACGCGCCGCCGCGCGGGCGGAAGGTCCGCCGGGCCGCCCTCAGCGGGCAGTTCACGGGCGGTCGCCGCGATCCACACGATGCCGACGAGCCCCGCCGCGTCCAACGCGACCAGCATCGCCAGATTGCCGCTGAAGATCCTTCCGGAGAGAACGTCAAGCGGAATCACCAGCGCGTAGACGCCCACCCACAACCACCCGGCGGCCTGCGTGCCGCGGCTCCACCGGCCGTCGCGCCGCTGCCCGACGACCGTGATGATGGTCGCCGCCACTCCGCCCAGTATCAAGCCCAGTTCGAGGATGTCGCCCGATCCAAGCTCTGGGAGGTCGAGTTCGTCGAGCAGTTCGTTGGCCATCCCGACCAGCTCGACCGCGAACATCACTCCGGCCGCCGCGCGCAGCATGCGGGACCGCCAGCGGATGACGAGCAGGTAGAGGACGTCGATCGCGGTCCACAGCACGAGCTGGGATGCCGCATCGACCGCGTCGGGGAGCAGCGCGATCGGGTACCACAGCACGAGGGTGTACGCCACCGCCAGATACAGCAGCCGGCGCAGCGCCTTCTCCCGGCGGTCCAACGGTCCCGGCGCGGGGGTACGCAGGATCAGCCACAGGAGCGCGGCCTTCACCAGGGCGGCCACGAGCAGCGCCACAACCGTCGGGGTGTCAAACCCACCGCGCGCGTAGAACCCCGCATAGGCCGACGGCGACCATTCGACGGCAACCCAGAGCCAGGTGTCGCCGAGCACCAGGCCCGCGACCGCCGCCGCAAGAACCAGACCTACTAATCCAATCCTGATAATCCGCCAGAAACTATCCGAAGGCACGGGACGCGATCTTAGTGCGGCACCGCCGTACAGGCGGGCACAGCGGAACGAGCGGTCTCGCCCCGCCGATCAGACTCCATGATCTGGATCCTCGACACCCCGCCGGACGGCCCTGCGGCCTGGGCGTACGGCCCGCACGTCAACGGCCTCGGGCACGTCGTGATCATCGACCGGCGGCGCCGTCGCCCGATCCTCACCCACGGCGTGAGCCGGGCACGATCGAGCTACTGGGAGCCGCCTGAGCGGGGGACCTCGCAGCGGAAGCCGGTCTCGGTGCGCTGGCACAGCTGTGACAGCTGCCCGCGCAGGTCGTCCATGCTCCGTTCCTGGCCGGACGACCGGTCCCACAGCCCGCGACCGTCCCGATAGTCCTGCTCCAGGGTCGCACCGTACTGGTGCCCGCGGCTCCAGAGCGCGGTGCCCGCGGCGACGGCGCCGCCTCCGACGATCGCGCCGATCAGACCGGCGACGATCAGTTGCCCGCCCCGTCCGCGCGCGAACGCGCCGAACCGGTCGGCACGCGACGCCCGCAGGCTCCCCGGTCCCGGGACACCCGCGCCGGGCGCGGTCCCCCAGCCCGGGGCGGCCCAGCCGGGACCGCCGGAACCGTAGGCGTAAGCGCCGGAAGCCGACGCGGCCCCGGAAACGGTCAGTACGGGCCCGAAGGCGGACGACGCGCCGCCGGAAGCGAATGGTGCGCCCCGGAAATGGGACGCCGGGGGGCCGAAGGCGGGTGGTGCGGCGGAGCCGAAAGCGGGTGGCGTGGCGGGGCCGTAGCCCCCTGGGCGCGGGCCGGGCGCTCCGGCGGGCGACGCGAACGGCCTCGTCGGGGGCGCGGCCGAGGGCCCGAACATCGGGTTGATCCTTGTCGGCGGCTGCCGACCCTCGTCGGCTCCACCCGCGACGGGCGTACCGGTTCCCGCCTCCCCATTGGCCGGCTCGGGCTTGGCGGACTCGGCCGTGACCGGCTCGGGCTCCTGATGCCCTTCGGGTGCCGTGTCCTCTGGGCCGCGCGGCTCGTCCTCTGCGCCGCGCGACCCGGCGTCGCGATCCGCCATCACACAGATCTCCCTTTACTCGCCCCCCAAGGGCTCACGAGAAAAGAATGCCCGACGACCCGTAAGAGTGGTGTAAATCGGGGCGAACCGCCATGCGACCACGGTCGTAGACAGGGATCCACCGAAGGGGGGAACCCCGCCTACCTGGGCATTACTTATCGTGGATGTCGTGTTCGGCAGACTGCGCGCCTGGAAGCGACGCCACTCCCTCCTCGTTGACACGCTCGCCCTCGTGCCGCTCGCGCCGATCGCCCTGTTCTCCGTGCTCGCCTCCGGCCTCCCGGCAGAGCGGGGGGCGAGCGAAATCAGTGCCGGCGGGGTGCTCCTGCTCTCCGCCGCCCTCATGATCCCGCTGGTCTGGCGGCGAAAATACCCCGTCGCCGTGTTCGCGATCGTGGCGCTGGTGAGCTTCGTCCAGTGGACGACGCACACCATCACACTGCCGATCAACATCGTGGTCCTCGTCGCGATGTACGGCGTGGCCGCCCGCCGTCCCCTGAAATGGGCGATAGCGGCGGCCGTGGTCACCGAGTTCGGCCTGTTCCTCGCCATGGTCCGCAACAGCGGGGACATCGTCACCGCCTGGCCCACGTCGTCCGTCTTCGTCATGGCGATCTGGGTCACCGGCATCTACGTCAACATGCGGCAGAGGTACGTCGAGAGCCTCCTGGAGCGGGCGGAGCGCGCCGAACATGAGAGGGACCAGCAGGCCCGCATCGCGGCCGCCGCCGAGCGCACCCGCATCGCCCGCGAACTGCACGACGTGGTCGCGCACAACGTCAGCGTGATGGTGGTCCAGGCGGACGGCGCCGGGTACGCCATCGACACCGATCCCGAGCAGGCGCGCCGTGCCGTACAGGCGGTGTCGTCGACCGGACGGCAGGCGCTGGCGGAGATGCGGCGGCTGGTCGGGGTGCTGCGTGACGACCGGACGTCGGCCGGGGAGTACGCTCCCCAGCCGGGCCTGCGACAGCTCACCGATCTCGTCGAGCAGGTCCGCGCGTCCGGGCTTCCCGTGGAGTTCACCGTGTCGGGGAGCCCGCAGGCCGTTCCCGAGGGGGAACAGCTGGTGATCTACCGGATCATCCAGGAGGCGCTGACGAACACGCTCAAGCACGGCGGGCCCGGTGTCCGCGCCCGCGTCCTGATGGAGTACGGCTCCAGCGATGTGACGCTCACCGTGACCGACGACGGCCGGGGCGCCTCCGCGGTGCGGGCCGAGGACGGCCACGGCCTGATCGGCATGCGGGAGCGGGTCTCGATGTACGGCGGCACGGTCCGGGCCGCACCGCATCTCGGAGGGGGCTTCCAGGTGACCGCCCGGCTTCCTGTCGGCCAGACGGCATGACCCGTGTGCGCGTATGCCCGTATGCCCGTATGAGCCTTATAACCCGTATGGCCCACATGTATGACGGACCTGTGACCACCACCCCGGCCGGACGCACCGACCACGAGCCGGCCGTCGCCGAACGAAACGAGGCACTGTGATACGCGTGATGCTGGTCGACGACCAGGAACTGGTGCGGACGGGCTTCCGTATGGTGCTCGGCGCCCAGCCGGACATCGAGGTCGTCGGCGAGGCGGCGGACGGCGTGGCGGCGCTGGAGGCGCTGCGCACGGTCGAGGCCGACGTGGTCCTGATGGACGTGCGCATGCCGCGCATGGACGGCGTCGAGGCCACCCGCCAGATCTGCGCGGCGTCGCCGGAGGCACGGGTCCTCATCCTCACGACGTTCGACCTGGACGAGTACGCCTTCGCCGCGATCAAGGCAGGGGCCTCCGGCTTCATGCTGAAGGACGTCCTTCCCACCGACCTGCTGAGCGCCATCCGTTCCGTCCACGCGGGAGACGCGGTGGTGGCGCCGAGCACGACCCGCCGGCTGCTCGAACGCTTCGCCGTACACCTTCCGGAGGAGGACCGCGCGCCGCACGACCTGGACGGGCTGACCGCCCGGGAGCGTGAGGTCCTCTTCCACGTGGCGCAGGGCTTGTCGAACACGGAGATCGCCGCGCGGCTGCACCTCGCCGAGGCGACGGTGAAGACCCATCTCGGCCGGGTGCTCGCCAAGCTGCGGCTCCGTGACCGGGCCCAGGCCGTCGTCTACGCGTACGAGACCGGGCTGGTCGTGCCCCATGGTGGACCCAGGTAGGAGCGAAACTACGCCAGAAGTCGCACACCGGCCGGTCGGGGTGGCCGAAGAGCGCAGATCAGGTCCCTTCCGCAAGCCGAGAGAACCGCAAGATCACGCCCATAGCGTTGGTCTCATGACGATGACTACGGACGTCCGGCAGGCCGTGACGGCACGGGGACTCACGAAGGTGTACGGCCAGGGCGACGCCGCGGTGCACGCTCTGCGCGGGATCGAGGTCGGGTTCGCCACGGGGGCGTTCACCGCGATCATGGGGCCCTCGGGCTCCGGCAAGTCGACGTTGATGCACTGCCTGGCCGGACTGGACACGGTCTCCGGCGGCGAGATCCACATCGGCGACGTCGAGATCACGAAGTTGACCGACAAGCAGCTGACGCTGCTGCGCCGCGAGCGCATCGGATTCGTGTTCCAGGCGTTCAACCTGCTGCCGACGCTCACGGCGGAGCAGAACATCAGGCTTCCCCTGGAGATCGCCGGACGGCAGGCGGACCAGGTCCTCTTCGACCGCGTGATCGACACGGTCGGGCTCGGCGACCGGCTGGGACATCGGCCGACCCAGCTTTCCGGCGGCCAGCAGCAGCGGGTCGCGGTGGCGCGGGCGCTGATCAGCAAGCCGCAGGTGATCTTCGCGGACGAGCCGACGGGCAACCTCGACTCGCGCAGCGGCGCGGAGGTGCTGTCCTTCCTGCGCCGGTCGGTGCGGGAGCTCGGTCAGACGATCGTGATGGTGACCCACGACCCGGTCGCCGCGTCCTACGCCGACCGGGTCATCTTCCTGCGCGACGGGCTGCTGGTGAACGAACTGCACCACCCGACCGCGCAGACCGTCCTCGACACGCTGCTGAAGCTGGAGGCCTGAGCCGTGCTCAAGACGACTCTGGCCGGGCTGCTGGCGCACAAGCTGCGCCTGCTGCTCACCTCGCTCGCGATCACGCTGGGTGTGGGGTTCATCGCGGGCACCTTCGTACTGACGGACACCATCAACGCCGGCTTCGCGCAGAAGTTCACCGCGGACGCGGCCAAGATCTCCGTAGCCGTGCTGTCCAAGGGCGAGGACCACAAGGTCGCCGCCGCCGAGCTCGAGAAGGTACGCGCGGTGAAGGGCGTGGCCGACGCCCAGGGCATCGTGTCCGGCACCGCCGCCCTCATCGGGAAGAACGGCAAGGTGGCCGGCGACTTCCCGACCGCCGGAATCTCCATCCCCGAGGGCGCGCTCAACCGGACGCTGATCACCAAGGGCGCCGCGCCCAAGAGCGCCGCGGAGGCCGTACTCGACGAGAACACGGCGAAGACCCGCGGTTTCACGGTCGGCGACACCATCACGGTGCTCGATTCCGCGAGCGCCAAGCAGCAGTTCACCCTCGTCGGGTTGTTCGACGTCGGCGTGAACCAGGAGCTGGCCTACACGGGGGCGGTCGGCTTCACGACGGACACCGCACGGCGGATGACCGGAGAGAAGGACTTCAAGGAGATCGACGTCCTCGCGGCGGACGGTGTCTCCCCCACGGACCTGCGCGCCTCGGTCGCCGCGGCGCTCGGCTCCGCGTACGAGGTCAAGACGGGCGAGAAGCTCGCGCACGACCTGGCCGCGGCCAACAACATGGACACCCAGTTCCTGACCATGGGCCTGCTCATGTTCGGCATGATCGCGATGTTCGTGGCGGCGCTCGTCATCTACAACACGTTCAACATCCTGGTGGCGCAGCGCGCCCGGGAGATGGCGCTGCTGCGCTGCATCGGCGCGACGAAGAAGCAGATCTTCGGGTCGATCGTGCTGGAGTCCGGCGTGGTCGGCGTGATCTCCTCTGTGCTCGGGCTGCTCATCGGGCTCGGGCTGGGCGCGGGGGCGATGGCCGTCCTGGGCGCGCTGGACGCTCCCGTTCCCGTCGGGGTCGGCGTGTCCCTCACGACCCGCACGATCCTCGTGGGCCTGGTCACCGGCATCGTCGTGACGGTCGCGGCGGCCCTGCTGCCCGCCCGCGCGGCGACCAGGGTGGCGCCGATCGCCGCGCTGCGTTCGCAGGTGGAGGAGTCCACCGTACGCACCGGCGTGGTCCGCGCGGTCTTCGGCGCGCTCTTCCTGCTCGCCGGTACGGGCGCCACGGTGGCCGGAGTCTCCATGGAGGCCGGCCAGAGTGCCCTGGTGATGGTCATGGCGGGTGGAGCGATCTTCTTCCTCGGCGTGCTGGTCCTCGGCCCGCTGATCATCAGGCCGCTCGGCGCGTTCGTCGGCTGGGTGCCGGCCAAGATCTTCGGGGTGCCGGGCAGGCTGGCCGTGACCAACTCGCGGCGCAATCCGAAGCGCGCGGCGACGACCACGGTCGCGCTGACCATCGGTGTGACGTTGATGACGCTGATCTCCGTGATCACCGCGACGACGCGCGAGACCGCCGGGGAGCGGCTCGACAAGCAGTTCCCCGTGGACTACATGATCGCGACACAGCAGCGGGACTCGACGATTCCGCGCACGCTGGCGAGCGACCTGCGGGCCAGGCCCGAGCTGGCGTCCGTGGTCGCGATCCGGGAGGCCGAGGCCAAGGTCAACGGCAGGCGGGCCGAGGTCGGCACGTTCACCGCCGATCCCGCCTTCACGCTCACCGCGACCAAGGGATCCGTGAAGGACCTCGGGCCGGGCACCGCCGGAGTCTCGGACGGGTTCGCCAAGAACGAGAACATCAAGGTCGGCGACACCGTGAAGATGGCCGGCCGGGACTTCCGGGTCGTCGCGCTGCTCTCCGACGACACCGCCCCGGTGTACGGGGTGACCATCCCGGAGCGGGACTTCGACAGCGCCTTCCCGAAGGTCGCCGACAAGCAGCTTCTCGTCAACGCCAAGGACGGCGTGACCGCGGACCGGTCGCGCCAGATCGTGGAGGCGGCGGCGCAGCCGTACCCGACCGTGCTGGTGGCGAGCTCACGAGAGGTGCGCGGCGCGTTCGACGACGCGCTGGACCAGATCCTGATGATCATCACCGGCCTGCTCGGGCTGGCGATCCTCATCTCCCTGCTGGGCATCGCCAACACGCTGTCGCTCTCGGTCCACGAGCGGACCCGCGAGTCGGCGCTGCTGCGTGCCCTCGGCCTCACCCGGCCGCAGCTCCGCCGGATGCTCTCGATCGAGGCGTTGGTGCTCGGTCTGATCGGCGCGCTGGTCGGAGTGGCGCTCGGCGTCTCGTTCGGATGGGCGGCGACGCAGACCATGATGGACGACATCACCTTCCGGGCGCCGGTCGGTCAGATCCTCAGCTTCGTCGCCCTCTCCGGGCTGGCGGGCGTGGTCGCGGCCGTCCTCCCTGCACGGCGCGCGGCGAGGGCGTCGATCGTCGGCTCGCTGGCGAGCAGCTGACGGCGGGCCGGAAACCGTCGCGCGATCAGCGGGGGAACTGGTCGGCGACGGCCTGCGGAGCGAGCAGGGGGCGGACGGCGATCTCGCCGGTGTCCTTGTCGATGACGAGGCAACCGCCCCCGACCGTCTCCGGCAGCGCCCTGGGGTCGTCCGGCTCACCGCCCCGCACCCAGGCCACGTAGATGCGACCGAACGTGAAGATCTCCACTTTGGCGGACCGGCCGGCGAAGTATCCCTCCGCCAGCTCACGCGCCCTCTGGGGCGAGACCTTCAAAGGCGCTGTCCCTCATGGTCGATGATCACGCAGAAGACGCCCGTCACGTCGGCGTACGGCGGCTCGACCGCCATGTGCCCGCGCTGGGCGTCGATCCAGAGGATCTCGCCGTGGCAGTTGACGGCGTTCCACGCGTGGCTGCCACCGCTCGGCCAGCGGGTGATGAGGATCGCGGCGGCACCGTGCCCTCCGCTGAGAAGCCGCCCGCCGATGACGGTGTACGCCCGGCGGCCGTGTCCCACGTACTCGAAGCGATGGCCGATCCACCGCTCCGCGCGGGACACGCCCTTGGTCTCGCCGGTCAGGACGGGCGTGCCGCTCTCGTCGAACTCCGGCAGCCGGGGAGCCGCCACCACGGGCTCGCCGTGCCAGGTGGACAGCACGGAGAGGGCGCAGTCCACGGCGTTGGTGGACCGGAACGGATCCTCTGACGGCCCTTCGGCGTTGATGAGCCGGATCCAGGTTCCGCGCGGGTCGGGAAAGCGCCCGTGCACCGCCTGGTCCAGGTCCCGCTGTGTGCGCGGGTCAGGTTCGGCCAGCCCGCCCGGCATGCCGTACGGCCTGGCCAGGTCGAGGCGGGGCGGGCGGCCGGGCCGGTCGAACCAGTCCGGACCTCCGGCGGCCGCCACCGGCACCCGGATCCGCAGCGGACGGTCGTCGAGCGAGGGCGCGGGAACCTCCGCGGCCTTCTCGTAGTCCCGCCATCGGCGGCCGTCCGGAGTGACGACGGGGTTGTACACACCGGTCGGCAGCCGCCACCGGGACAGGCCGCGAGTCTGCCAGTGGGACTGCCGATGGGTCATCTCCTGGGACACGTGCCGCGGCTCCCCTCCACTCACGCGCATATCAGGATGCCGATGCTAGAGGGGGACGGCCGCGGGCAGGCTCCATTCCCGAAGTCGCCCGGGCGCGTCGCACCGGTTCGCCCTGTTACATCCGGGTCGGTCAGCCGGCCCGAACCCTGATGGAGTGGTAACCGGTGGCGCCGTCCGGCGCGGGCGGGGCGATGTTCGGGGTCTGGGTGTATCCGGCGGCGTCCGTCGCCCGGACCGCGATCGTGTGACCGCCCGGGGCGAGATCCCAGTCGATCGACCACTGCCTCCAGGTGTCCGGCCCGGGAACCTCGGCCAGCCTCGCCCGCCGCCACTCCCCGCCGTCCACCTGGACCTCCACCGCGTCCACTCCGCGGTGCTGCGCCCAGGCGACGCCCGCGACGGTCGTACGGCCGGCGGGTACCCTGTCCCCCTCACGCGGGACGTCGATCCTGGACTCCGTCTTGATCGGAGCCCGGGCGGACCACCCGCGGGTCGTCCAGTAGGCGGTGTCCTCGTCGAACCGGGTGACCTTGATCTCGGTGACCCATTTGGTGGCGGAGACATAGCCGTACAGGCCGGGCACGACCTGGCGCACGGGGAACCCGTGGGCGGCGGGCAGCACCTCGCCGTTCATGGCCACCGCGAGCAGGGCCTCCCTGCCGTCCATGACGACGTCCACCGGCGTGCCGCTGGTCCATCCGTCCCGCGAGACGCTGAGCAGCATGTCCGCGCCACGCCGGATCCCGGCCTCGCGGAGCACGTCGGCCAGCCGGGCGCCGAGCCAGCGGGCGTTGCCCACATACGGCCCGCCGACGTCGTTGGAGACGCAGGTCAGCGTGACGTCCGCCTCGACCAGCGGCCGTCTGAGCAGGTCGGCGAAGGTGAGCTCGACCGGCCGGTCGACCATGCCGTGGATCTTCAGCGTCCAGGACCGGGGATCGACGCCGGGGACGACCAGCGCGGTGTCCACCCGGTAGAACTCGTAGTTGGGGGTGACGAACGGCGACAGCCCCCCGATGTGGAGATCGGCCCCGGCGGGGAGCGGCTTCGCCGCGACGGTGGGGCGCGGCAGCATCCTCGCCACGTCCCTCCTGGCCATCGTCACGTCCCCGCGCCGGCCGAGCAGCCGCCCGGTCACCGCACCGGCCCCCGCGACGCCCGCGCCGACCGCGACGCCGGTCAGCAGCTTCCGCCGGTCGAAGGTGTAGAGATCGGCCCCGGCCCGCCTGATGGTCGGCTCGGCCCGTGGATGCGGCTCGGCCCGTGGATGCGGCTCGGCCCGTGGATGCGGCTCGGCCCCGGTGCTCGGTTCGGTCCGGGTACTCGGTTCTGCCTGTGGATGCGGTTCGGCCCCGGTGCTCGGTTCGGCCCGGCGGAAGAGCAGGACCAGTGCCCAGGCGCCCGCCGCGGCACCGATCATCGAGGGCAGGAAGTCGAGCGGCCCGGAGTCGGGGCGGCTCACCGCCGCGATGATCCCCACCACGCCGAACACGGCCAGGCCCGCCATGCCGTACCCGACGCGCCACCGGGCGACCAGACCGAGACCGGCCGCGATCAGGGCCGCCACGACGACGATGCCGATGACCAGGATCGTCTTGTCGCTCTCCCCGAACGTCCGGATCGCCCATTCCTTGACCGCGGCGGGCGTCCGGTCCACCATGGCGCCGCCGACGGCGACCACCGGCGACGCACCCGCGGTGGTCAGGCCCGCCACCAGCTCGGCCACGCCGAGCGCGACCGCGCCGGCCGTCACCCCGGCGAGACCGGCGGCCCACGCGGGCACGCGCGCGCCGCTCGCGTTCGTGTTCACATGTCCGACGCTATGCCTCCGCGTCCGGGACCGGGAGACCGGGCGGGAATCCGCGCCGGACCCGGCCACGAGGGAAGCGGTAGCGCGCCGGGATCGGTGAGGGGGACGGCAGCGGCGGCACGCCGGAACACGGTCAGGAAGACGACCGCAGCAGCGCGCCGGAACACGGTCAGGAAGACGCCAGCAGCAGACCGGGCAGGTCGGCCGCGAGCACGCGGAAGGCCCGGCCGCGGTGGCTGATCGCGTCCTTCTCCTCGGGCGACAGCTCGGCGGTCGTCCGGGTCTCGCCCTCCGGCACGAAGATCGGGTCGTAGCCGAAGCCGTTGGTGCCGCGCGGCTCGCGGATCAGGAACCCCTCAATCATGCCCTCGACGACATGCTCCTCCCCCGAGGGCAGCGCGAGCGCCGCCGTGCAGGCGAAGTGCGCCTGGCGGCGCCCGTCGGGCACGTCGGAGACCTGGGCGAGCAGGAGGTCGAGGTTGGCCTTGTCGTCCCCGTGGAACCCGGACCACCTGGCCGAGAAGATACCCGGCATGCCGTTCAGCGCGTCCACGCAGAGCCCGCTGTCATCCGCGATCGCGGGCAGGCCGCTCTCGGAGGCCACGGCGTGTGCCTTCAGCAGGGCGTTCTCGGCGAACGTGAGGCCGGTCTCGGCGACGTCCGCGATCTGGGGGAAGGAGTCCATCCCCAGGAGCTCGACCGGCGCGCCGGACTCGGCCAGAATCCGGCGGAGCTCGGCGACCTTCCCGGCGTTCCGCGTGGCCAGGACCACCTTGTGCATCGTTTCTCCCTTGCTACCGGCTGGTCGCAGCCGGGCCGTTCCAGCGGGTCAGGCGAGCGATTCGGCCTGGATGCGGGTGAGCTCCGCGCAGCCGGCGGCGGCCAGGTCGAGCAGGCCGTCCAGCGCGGCGCGGTCGAAGGGCACACCCTCGGCGGTGCCCTGGACCTCCACGAAGTCGCCCTTGCCGGTCATCACCACGTTCATGTCGGTCTCGGCCTTGACGTCCTCGACGTAGCACAGGTCGAGCATCGGCACGGCCCCGACGACGCCGACCGATACGGCGGCCACCGAGTCGACCAGCGGGTTGCCGGGGCACATCTTCTTGCCGCGCATCCAGGCGACCGCGTCGGCGAGGGCGACGTAGGCGCCGGTGATGGCGGCGGTTCGGGTGCCGCCGTCCGCCTGCAGCACGTCACAGTCCAGGAGGACGGAGTTCTCCCCGAGCGCCTTGTAGTCCACGCAGGCGCGCAGCGAGCGGCCGATCAGGCGGGAGATCTCGTGCGTCCGCCCGCCGATTCTGCCCCGGACCGACTCACGATCGCTGCGGGTGTTCGTCGAGCGGGGCAGCATGGCGTACTCGGCGGTGACCCAGCCCAGGCCGCTGCCCTTGCGCCAGCGGGGCACACCGGCCTCCACCGTCGCGGCGCAGAGCACCTTGGTGCCGCCGAACTCGACGAGCACGGAACCCTCGGCGTGGGCGAGCCAGTTCCGGGTGATCGTCACGGGGCGAAGCTGATCGGGTCGACGTCCGTCTGCACGAGCCATGACGCTCACCCTAGGTCATATACCGCACCGCTTCGGGCCAACTCCGTCCTGCCGCGGAAGCCCCCGGCGGCCGCGTCACCGAGGATCCGCTCCGGGTCGTACCACGGCACGAGGTGGGTCAGCACGAGCGTTCCCGCCTCCGCCCTGGCCGCGTGCTCGGCCGCCTGCCGCCCGGTGAGGTGGATGTCGGGCCGGACGCCCGGCCCTTCGAGGAACGACGCCTCGCACAGCAGCAGGTCCGCGTCGCGGGCCAGCGTGACCAGGTCGGCCGACTCGCCCGTGTCCGCGGAGTACGCCACGGAACGTCCCCCATGGGAGACGCGGAAGCCGTATGTCTCGACCGGATGGTTCATCAGCGCCGTCGCCACCTCGAACGGGCCGATCCGCCGCACGCCGGGCTGGAGCCGTACGAACTCGAAGGAGCTCTCCATCACCGGCTCGTCCGGCATCGCGTAGGCCGAGTTGAGCCGGCGCGAGGCGTCGGCCGGGGCGTACACCGGCACCTTCGGCAGCGGCCCGTCCGGCGAGTACGTCCGTACGACGTGGTAGGAACACAGGTCGAGGCAGTGGTCGGCGTGCAGGTGGGACAGGCAGACGGCGTCCACGTCGTAGAGGCCGATGTGCCGCTGCAGCGCGCCGAGCGCCCCGTTGCCGAAGTCCAGCAACATGCGGAAGCCGTCGGCCTCCAGGAGGTAGCAGGAGGCGGGGCTGTCGGGCCCGGGAAAGCTGCCCGAGCAGCCGATGATCGTCAGCTTCACCGGAGCCTCCCGTCACCGGAGCCGTCGCCCCGACCGTCATCGGAGCCGTCGCCCATCGGCGCGAGCTCCACCGCCTGGATCTCCGGGCCGAGGAAGCGCCTGCCGAGCTGCTCGAACAGGGCTGTCTCCCCCGTGGCGCGGAAGATGTGCCGCGGCGGCTCCCCCGGCGGCCGGGGCAGGCCCCGATCGTGCAGGATTCGGTAGACGTCCTTGGCCGTCTCCTCGGCGCTGGACACCAGCGTGACGCCGTCACCGGCGACGTACGAGACCGCGCCGGTGAGCAGGGGATAGTGGGTGCAGCCGAGGATCAGCGTGTCGCAGCCCGCGTCCTGGATCGGTTTGAGGTATCCGCGGATCACCTCGATGAGCTCGTCACTCATCGTCTCGCCACGCTCGACGAAGTCCACGAGCAGGGGCGCGGGCACTCCGATCAGCTCGACGTCGGGGGCGGCGGCGAACGCGTCGTGGTAGGCCATCGACGCGATCGTGGCCCGCGTGCCGATCACGCCGACCTTGCCGTTCCGCGTCGCGCGCACGGCCCGGCGGGTCGCCGGCTGGATGACCTCGACGACCGGGACGTCGTACCGCTCCCGTGCGTCCCGCAGCACGGCGGCGCTGGCGCTGTTGCAGGCGATCACGAGCATCTTCACGTCGTGCTCGACCAGGTGGTCCATGACCTCAAGGGCGTACCTGCGGACCTCGGCGATCGCCTTCGGCCCGTACGGCTGGCGCGCGGTGTCGGCCACGTAAACGATCGGTTCGTGCGGCAGCTGATCGATGATCGCGCGGGCGACCGTGAGGCCGCCCACGCCGCTGTCGAAGATCCCGATCGCCCTGCTGTTCTCCGGCATGAGTCCCAAGATTAGGGGACCGGCCCCCATTCACTCACGGTAAGAATGCTCACACTGCCGGGCGATTCGCGCCCGGCTCCGCCGGTCGTTCCCGTGCTTCTCCCCGCTCGCCCACATGAGCTGCGGATCAGCCGCGGCCGACGCGGGCGAGCTGGCGTGACTGGGCGACCAGACGGCCGGCCGAGTCCCAGACCTCGACCTCCTCGTCGAACCAGCCGTCGCTGATCAGCCTGCCGCTGCCGAGGAGGGTCAACCAGCCGGGGGCGGGCAGCGCCCGCAGGTGCCAGGTCAGCTCGACCGTCGGCGCCCATCCCCTGGCCCCGGCCGAGAAGACGACGGGCGGGAGCGCGTCCACGGCCAGTGCGAGCACGTACGGGTCGGGGTCCTGCGGTTCGGCCATCCGGAAGTACGCGCGCGACTCCGGACGGCCACTGGGCGCCCCGCGTAGCCACCCGATCGAGCTCGGGTCGAACAGCAGCTCGATCTGCGCGCTCAGCGTCATGTTCGACTCGGGCTTGGGGCTCGGGAACCGTACGCAGTCGGCCCGGTCGGGCATGGAGATCTCCGGGGTGGCCGACCAGTGCGGCGCGGCGTCCCCGTCGAGGTCGGCCGACGTGACCTGCATGTCGATGTACCGCTCGCCGTCGCGGACGAGCGTGGCCCGTGTCATGGTCGCGGTCCGGCCCGTCTTGAGCCGCTCCAGCCTGACCCTGGCCGGTCCGGGGGCGGGGGCGCGGAGGAACTGGGCGGAGGTCGAGACGGGGTGGGCGTGCGGGGAGGCGTCCGCCACCGCGCGCAGCATCACCGCCATCAGGTAGCCGCCGTTCAGGGGACCGCCGATCGCGTATCCGTCGTCGAGGCAGACGTCATAGGTCGATTCGTCCACCCTGATCGCCTGCGTCGCCTCGTCGAATTTGGTCACCGCGCCCCGCCTCCCGAATGTTGTTCTAGTGAGTACCTTAACGGCCCATCCGAATCGGCCATGCTTCGGGTCAAGCGAAGTGCAAGCATTTCGCTACCGTTGGGGCTTACGGTCAAGATTGCCAAGCTGTCACCGGATATGTGAGAGAGACATGCCTGCCGATATCCCCCCATTCCCTCCGG
The DNA here is from genome assembly GCF_020826795.1 of Microtetraspora sp. AC03309. Lineage (NCBI taxonomy): Bacteria > Bacillati > Actinomycetota > Actinomycetes > Streptosporangiales > Streptosporangiaceae > Microtetraspora > Microtetraspora sp. AC03309. Next base: position 22,428 of record NZ_JADDIL010000001.1, read on the forward strand.
GACAGGACCCTGATCAGACGATCTCGTACCGGACGCCGCGGCCGCAGCCTTCGAATGACGCGCATACCCGGCAGTGGCCGTACCCGGAGGAGCTCGGGCCCACAGTCACACCCCCGGCCGCCCCCGCGAAGCGCGGTCGCGGCTGGATCATCGCGCTGGTCGCGGCGGTCCTCGTGGGCGTCGTCGGCGGGGGCGGCGTGTGGGCGGCGAGCATGCTCAGCGGCGGTGGCACCCAGCCCGACGAGGTGCTGCCCGGCAACGCGGTGGCGTACGTGCGGCTCGACCTCGACCCCGCGGCCAACCAGAAGATCGCGCTGTTCAACATCGCCCGCAAGTTCTCCGCCACCAAGGAGAGCTTCGCCGGGGACGACCCGCGCAAGGCCCTGTTCGAGACGATGCGCAAGGACGCCGGCGAGTTCACCGAGCTCGACTACGCCAAGGACGTCGAGCCCTGGCTCGGCGACCGGATCGGCGCCGCCGTCCTTCCTCCGGCCCAGGATGGCGCGGAGCCGGGCATGGTCGTGGCCATCCAGGTCAAGGACGAGGAAGCGGCCCTGGCGGGCATCGCCAAGCTGGACTCGACACCGGAGCGGACGAAGACCGGCGTCGCGTTCCGCGAGGGATACGCGATCATCGCGGACACCCAGGAAGAGGCCGACCGGTACGCCAAGGCGACGCCGCTGTCGGAGAACGAGCGGTTCACCGGCGATCTCGACGCGCTCGGCGAGCCGGGCGTGCTGTCCTTCTGGGCCGACCTCGGCGCGATCGCCAAGGTCGCGGGCACGGAGCAGGACCCGGACACCATGGATCTCGTCCGCAATGCCCGATTCACCGGAGCCCTCCGGTTCGGCGACGACTACGCCGAGCTGACCGGGTTCGCCCGCGGCATGGACGTGAAGACGCCGGAGACCGAGCCCGTCAAGCTGGGCGAACTGCCCGCCACGACCGCGGGCGCGGCGGGGATCTCCGGGCTGGGCGACATCGTGCGCGACCAGTGGGCGAAGCTCCAGAAGGCGGCGGACGCCGCCGGCTCAGGCGGCCGGTCGCTCACCGAGTCCGGCGCGGAGTACGGCCTCACGCTGCCCGACGACCTGGTCACGCTGCTCGGCAAGAGCATCACCGTGGCCGTGGACGGGGAGGGCCTGAACAGCGACCAGCCGAACGGGGGCGTGGTGCTGCGGACCGACCCGGCCAAGGCGCGGGAGGTCCTGGCCAAGCTGGAGGCGTCCGCCGCCGGCGGCGGAGTGGCACCGCAGCTCGTCAAGGTCGAAGGGGACGGCAAGCTGGTCGTGGCGACGTCGCAGGACTACGCGAACAAGCTCTCCGGGCAGGGCACACTCGCCGACAGCGAGACGTTCCAGCTGGCGATGCCCGGCGCCGAGAACGCGACCTTCGGCTTGTACGCCGACCTCGACAAGATCGAGAGCCTCTATCTCGACGGCCTGCGAGGTGAGGAGAGGGCCAACGCCGAGGTGCTGCGCGCGGTGGGCCTGAGCGGCCGGGCCTCCGCCGACAACGCCGGATTCACGCTCCGCGTCCTGTTCAACTGACGCCTGTCCGACGCGACCCGGAGGGCCGGTCCCGATGATCGGGACCGGCCCTCGGCACATCTGGACGCCGCGGTCGCGGCGGCGCGACGGATCAGGCCCAGAGCTGGCCTTCGAGGCGGTCCTCCGCCTCGTCGAGAGTGCCCTCGTACGCCCCGGTGGACAGGTACTTCCAGCCGCCGTCGGCGACGACGAACACGATGTCGGCCCGCTCCCCCGCCTCCACGGCCTTGCGCGCCATACCCAGGGCGGCGTGCAGGGCGCAGCCGGTGGAGATGCCGGCGAAGATGCCCTCGGTCGCGAGCAGCTCCCGCGTACGGCGCAGGGCGTCGGCCGACGTCACGGAGAACCGCGTGGTCAGCACCGAGGCGTCATACAGCTCGGGGACGAATCCCTCGTCGACGTTGCGCAGGCCGTAGACGAGCTCGCCGTACCTCGGCTCGGCCGCGACGATCTTGACATCGGGGACCTTCTCCCGGAGGTAGCGCCCGACGCCCATGAGCGTGCCCGTGGTGCCGAGCCCCGCCACGAAGTGGGTCACTGTCGGCAGATCCTCGAAGATCTCCGGACCGGTCGACTCGTAATGGGACCGCCAGTTGGCCGGGTTGCCGTACTGGTAGAGCATCACCCAGTCGGGATGCTCGGCGGCGAGCCCCTTGGCGACCCGGACCGCCTCGTTGGACCCGCCCGCCGCGGGTGAGGAGATGATCTCCGCGCCCCACATCCGCAGCAGCTGGCGGCGCTCCTCGGAGGTGTTCTCCGGCATGACGCAGATCAGCTTGTATCCCTTGAGCCGGGCGGACATCGCCAGCGAGATGCCGGTGTTGCCCGAGGTCGGCTCCAGGATGGTGCAGCCCGGGGTGAGGAGGCCGTCCTTCTCCGCCTGCTCGACCATCCACAGCGCGGGCCGGTCCTTGATCGACCCGGTCGGGTTGCGATCCTCCAGCTTGGCCCAGATCCGCACGTCGTCCGAAGGGGACAGACGCGGCAGGCCCACCAGGGGTGTGCGACCGACCGAGTCGATCAGTGAGTCGAAACGCATGATGTACGGCTCTCGCCTAGCGGGCGCCACCGGCGACGGCGGGCAGCACCGTCACCGTGTCACCGTCGGCGACCGGGGTGCCCAGGCCGCCGAGGAACCGGACGTCCTCGTCGTTGAGATAGACGTTGACGAAGCGGCGCAGCCCGGCGTCGTCCACCAGGCGGTCCTTCAGGCCCGGGTGACGCGACTCCAGGTCGCCGATCAGCTCTTCCAGGGTCGCGCCCGTGGCGTCCACGGCCTTGGCGCCGCCGGTGTAGGTGCGAAGGATGGTCGGAATGCGGACCTCGATGGCCATCGCGGGTCAGTCTCCTTGATCAGTGGTCGTCATGGTGAACGGCCCACCTCATTGGAACAGGGGTGGGCGCGCGGCGATTCCGGAGGGGAACTCAGCGACAGTCGTAGACGACGACAGAAGGGGTGTGCGCGAAGAGGAACTTCTGCACGGGAGATCCGGGACACATTCGACCCGGGAGGACAGCCGACGACAGCCCGGGGCGGACGTCATCAAAAGGCATGCGGCCAGTCTAGCCGTACGCCTCCACGATCTTGACCTGCTCCTCCGTTATGACGCCGTCCACGATCCGGTAGGACCGGAACTCCACGTCGTCGGTGGCCGTCGAGACGAGTACGTAGTGGGCGTTCGGCTCGGACGCGTAGGACACGTCCGTCCGGGAGGGGTACGCCTCCGTCGCGGTGTGCGAGTGATAGATGACGACGGGCTCCTCGTCCCTGTCGTCCATCTCCCGCCACACCCGGAACTGCTCCATCGAGTCGAACCGGTAGAACGTCGGAGAACGCTCGGCGTTCTCCATCGGGACGAACCGCTCGGGCCGGTCGGAGCCGGCGGGCCCGGCGACCACGCCGCACGCCTCATCCGGGTGATCCGCCCGCGCGTGGGCCACGATCGCGTCCGCCAGCTCCCGTGAGATCGTCAGCATGGCCTCACCATAGGGCACGTACGAGAGTGTCCTGGAGGTAGGTCAGCCACTCGTAGATCGCCAGAGCCGGATAGCGCGGATCCTCCTCCGACATCTCCGCCATCTCGTCGTGGATCTGCTCCGTCACTCCGAGCCTGACACCGAGCGCGAGCCGCACGTCGTTGAGGGCACGCAGCCACGCCTGCCCCTGCTCGGGAGTGAGCTTGAGCACCCCCGGCTCCGCCGTGTCCAGCAGCGTCTGCGCGTCGGCGCGCTTGCCCTCGCGCAGCGTCGCCTCGGTGTAGCGGCGGAACTCCTCGGACGCCTTCTCGTCCTCGGCGTACGCCGAGGGGAACAGGCGGGCCAGCACGGGATCCGACGGTGCGCTGCCCGATCCGATGCCGAGCGCCCGCTCCAGCGGGTCGTCCCCCGTCACCCCCGGCTCGACGAGGCCGAGGATCTGCGAGACCAGCGAGCTGAGCACGGACGCCTCTCCGGCGTCCAGCGTGATCGACACGCCCTCACCCGCGGCCGTGAAGCCGGCGCTCACAGGTCACCCCGTTCCGTGCTCATCTGGTCGCTCAATGTGGGGCACGCCTCTCAGGAGTCCCGCTGGACGGTGGCCCACAGGCCGTAGGAGTGCAGGATCTGGACGTCCCGCTCCATCTCCTCGCGGCTGCCGCTGGCGACCACCGCCTTGCCCTTGTGGTGCACGTCCATCATCAGCTTCTCCGCCTTCTCGCGCGGGTAGCCGAACACGGTCTGGAAGACATAGGTGACGTACGACATGAGATTGACCGGGTCGTTCCAGACGATCGTCAGCCACGGAAGCTCGGGCCGCACGTCCATCGCCGGACGTTCGACCTCCATCGGAGCGGTACCACCCACGTAACCATCCTGCACCACGCCCGCCGTAGTCTCGACACGTGCAGATCCCCATGAGCAGCGCCTTGCTCACCGATCACTACGAACTGACCATGTTGCAGGCGGCCCTCGCCGGAGGAGCCGCGCACCGCCGGGCCGTCTTCGAGGTCTTCGCCCGCCGCCTGCCCGGCGGGCGGCGTTACGGAGTGGTCGCGGGGACGGCCCGCGTGCTCGACGCCCTGGAGAACTTCCGGTTCGGCCCGGAGGAGCTGGACTTCCTGCGTGCCGCCCGCGTCGTCGACGAGCCCACCCTGGAGTTCCTCGCCGGCTACCGCTTCTCCGGTCAGGTGTACGGCTACCGCGAAGGCGAGTCCTATTTCCCCGGCTCCCCTGTCATGGTGGTGGAGGGCACGTTCGCCGAGGCGGTCCTGCTGGAGACCCTGGTCCTGTCGATCCTCAACCACGACTGCGCGGTCGCCTCGGCGGCCTCGCGCATGGTCCAGGCCGCGGGCAAGCGCCCGATCATCGAGATGGGCTCCCGCCGCACCCACGAGTTCGCGGCCGTCGCCGCGGCGCGCGCCGCCTATCTCTGCGGCTTCGGTTCCACCTCCAACCTGATGGCCGGGCACGTGTACGGCGTGCCCACGGCGGGCACCGCCGCGCACGCGTTCACGCTGCTGCACGACTCCGAGGAGGACGCCTTCCGCGCCCAGCTCGACTCGCTCGGCGTCGGCACGACCCTGCTCGTCGACACGTACGACGTCGCGAAGGCGGTGCGCACGGCGGTCGAACTGGCCGGGCCGGACCTCGGCGCCGTGCGGATCGACTCAGGCGACCTGGGCGAGGTCGCACTGGAAGTGCGGCGGATCCTCGACGCGTTCGGCGCCAACCGGACGCGGATCGTCGTGACCGGCGACCTCGACGAGTTCGCCATCGCCGCGCTCGCCGCCGCCCCGGTCGACGGGTACGGCGTCGGCACCTCCGTCGTCACCGGATCCGGCCATCCCACGGCGAACTTCGTCTACAAGCTGGTCGCCCGCGAGGACGCCGGAGGGGTGCTGCGGCCGGTGGCCAAGCAGTCGGTGGGCAAGCCGAGCAGGGGCGGCCGGAAATGGGCCTACCGCGCGGTCGAGGGCGGCACGGCCGTCACCGAGGTCGTGACCCTCGAACCCGCCGGGGGACGGCACCGGCCGCTGCTCGCGGAACTCGTCAGGGACGGCGAGATCGTCGGCCGCGAGCCGCTGGGGGACGCGAGGGTCCGCCACCGCGCGACCGTGGCCGAATTGCCGACGATGGCGCACAGCCTCTCCCCCGGAGACGCCGCGATCCCTACTATCTTCAGTTGATCGCGAGGGACCGGCGCATGAGGACGACGCCGGTCTCCTCGCGATCGCTTTAGGCTGTTTCGCATGAAATCCGCGCTCATCATCGTGGACGTGCAGAACGACTTCTGCGAGGGCGGCAGCCTCGCGGTGGGAGGCGGCGCCGAGGTGGCCGCCGCGATCGGACGGCACGCGCGACGGCACGGCTACGACCATGTGGTGGCGACCCGCGACTACCACATCGATCCCGGGGCGCACTTCGCCGAGCGGCCCGACTACGTGGACACCTGGCCCGCGCACTGCGTCGCGGGCACGGCGGGCGCCGGTTTCCATCCGGCGCTCGACGTCGCCCCGATCGAGGAGGTGTTCAGCAAGGGCGCCCACGCGGCGGCGTACAGCGGTTTCGAGGGCGTCGCAGACGACGGCACCGGCCTGGCGGGCTGGCTCCGCGACCGGGGCGTGGAATCCCTTGACGTCGTGGGCATCGCGACCGACCACTGCGTACGCGCGACGGCCGTGGACGGGGTCCGCGACGGCTTCGCCGTACAGGTGTTGCTGGACCTCACCGCGGGCGTGGCGCCGGAGACCACCGAGGCGGCGCTCGCCGAGCTGGAGCGGGCCGGAGTCCGGCTCACCGGAACGCCCGTGGTGCGCGGCTGACACACTCCCCCGCCGGGTGTCACGTGTGCCGGGCGGCCGGTAAATGTTCGATTCGACCGACACGCCGTGCGAGAGGTGTGCTACGTAGAGTGACAACTCCTCGCGATTGGCGGCGTCGATGTTCGCGTTTCTGCTCGGGCTGTCCTGGCTCGTCCTCACCCCTGTCTGCATCTGGCGGCTGTTCGGCCGCGAGCAGTCCAGGCTCGCGCGCGTCACCGGCGTGCTGACGCTGGCGGCGCTGGAGGCGACCACGCTGACGGTCGGCTGGATGGAGCAGCCTCCGCCCGACCTGCCGGGGACGGCTCCCGTCGCGGCCGCTCCCGCCCCCGCGGCTTCTCCCAGGTCTCCCGCCTGCGCGACCCGCACCCCCGCCCCCGAGTCCGTACGGCTGTCGCAACGTCGGCACCAGGGCGTGCGCGGCCTGACGATCTACTGGACGGCGTCGCCCCAGCAGTGCGAGACGGCGACCGTGACGTTCCAGCGCGCCGGGAGGCGGGTGCGGATCTGGCTGGACGAGGGCGCGGCGGGCGGCGGCGACGTCCAGGGCAGGGAGTCCCGGACGCTGCCCGTGCGCGTCTCCGAAGGGCGCGCGGCGCTCGACCTCGCGCTCATGCCTCCGCTGCGGCCGGGCCAGCGGTACGTGGCCGTGGACGGCCGCACCGGTCACCACATCCCGGAAAGGCGCTCGGCCGGCTGATCGGGACCCGGCTCGATGTGGACCTGGCGGGACGATCGGGATTCGGCGGGATCTGGCGGGATGATCGGACCCTGGCGGACGATCAGGACCCGGCGGGACGCGGCGCGCGATCCGGATCCGCGCCGCGCCGCCGGGGCGGGCGTCACCTCCGCTGGGTGGCCCACTTGCGGATCATGGCGATCCGCTCCTTGATCTGGTCGGCCGACGCCTGCGCGATGGCGGGACCGCCGCAGGACCGGCGCAACTCGGCGTGGATGACGCCGTGCGGCTGGCCGGTGCGATGGTTCCACGCGCCGACGAGCCCGTTGAGCTCCTTGCGCAGCTCGTGGATCTGCTCGTGCGGGGCGAGCGCGGGCGCCTCCTCCGTGGTGCTCTTCCGCCGCTTCGCCGCCTGCTGGTCGGCCTGCCGCCTGCGCAGGAGGGAGGCAACCTGGTCGGGTTCGAGCAGCCCGGGGAGGCCGATGAAGTCCTCCTCCTCCGGCGACCCGGGGGCGGCGGAGGTGCCGAACTCGCCACCGTCGAACAGCACCCGGTCGAAGGTCGCGGACGCCTCCAGCGTCTGGAACGGCAACTCGTCCCCGAGCGCGTCGGGCTGCTTACGATCCTGCTGCGCCCGTTCGAGCAGGGAGTCGTCCAGCCCGTCCTCGGGCTGCGAACGGCCGAGGACGTGGTCGCGCTCCTCCTCCATCTCGGCGGCGAGCCCCATCAGGACCGGCACGGACGGCACGAAGACCGATGCCATCTCGCCCCGCTTGCGCGCCCGGACGAAGCGCCCGACGGCCTGGGCGAAGAACAGCGGCGTCGAGATGCTGGTGGCGTAGACGCCGACGGCGAGCCGAGGGATGTCGACGCCCTCGGACACCATCCGGACCGCGACCAGCCACCGCGCCTCGGAGGCGGAGAAATCCTTGATCTTCTTGGACGCGCCCGGATCGTCGGAGAGGACGACGACGGCCCCCTCACCGGACACGGTCCTGATGTGCCGGGCGTACGCGCGGGCCGACTCGTGATCGGAGGCGATGACCAGGCCCCCGGCGTCGGGCACCCCGCGGCGCACCTCGGTGAGCCGCCGGTCGGCCGCGTGGATGACCTGGCGGATCCAGTCGCCCTTGGGATCGAGCGCGGCCCGCCACGCCTGGGAGAGCTGGTCCTTGGTCAACGGGGTGCCGAGCGTGGCGGCGATCTCGTCGCCCGCCCGCGTGCGCCACTTCATCTCGCCGGAGTACGCCAGGAAGATGACCGGACGGACGACCCCGTCGGCCAGCGCCGGGCCGTACCCGTAGGAGTAGTCGGAGGCGCTGCGCAGGGCGCCGTCGCCGTCCTCGACGTACGTGACGAACGGGATGGGGCTGTCGTCGGAGCGGAACGGCGTGCCGGTCAGCGCCAGCCGTCTGGTGGCAGGCTCGAACGCCTCACGGACGCCGTCACCCCACGACTTGGCGTCGCCCGCGTGGTGGACCTCGTCGAAGATGACCAGCGTCTTGCGGGCCTCCGTACGCGCCCGGTGCAACGCCGGATGCATCGACACCTGGGCGTAGGTGATCGCGACGCCGGTGTAGTCACGGGAGGTCGCGCCCTGGCTGTTCTTGAACTCGGGGTCGATGCCGATGCCGACCCGGCCGGCCGCGTCGGCCCACTGCCGCTTGAGGTGCTCGGTCGGGGTGACGATGGTCACGGCCCGGATGACGCCCTTGGAGAGCAGCTCGCTGGCGATGCGCAGCGCGTAGGTGGTCTTTCCCGCACCCGGTGTCGCGACGGTGAGGAAATCCCTCCGGTCACGCTGGAAGTAGAGGTCGAACGCCTCCTGCTGCCACGCGCGCAACTTGGGCGCGGTGCCCCAGGCGGCTCTGTCGGGATAGGAAGGCGAGAGATGCGATGCGGCGGATACGCTCAACGACGCCTCCCCGATCCCGTAGGAACAATGCTGTATCTATCGGTTCGCTCCCTCACAGTGACCTCAGAGTAGTCGGATCGACCGACAAGACGTGCCGACCAACCGAGATCCTGGTGAGGATCAGCCCGTTGTGCTACGGCCTTCCGCACGACCGGGCCGCCGATGAGACATGCCTCACAGGTGCTCCCGCCTGCTCGGCGGTGGTCAGCGCACACCCGCCATGAGGGCGTCGATGTCCGCCCGAGAGGCGGGCTCGTCAGGATGGGCCATGCCCAGGAGCACCGTGCTCGCGCCCTCGGCGTCCAGCAGCAGCGTCACCCGGAGGAAGGCCGGCTCGTTCACGGTGTCCCGGTACTCCGCGCGCAGGGCCCTGGTGTAGCCGCGACGGGACCCCGCGGTCACCGCCCGGTCGTCCACCACATCGATCTTGTCCCCGTGGAGCAGCAGTCGCGCGTACACGTCGGTCAGCCCTACCACCGCCGGGCGGGGGTCCGCCGGGTCGGCCCGCTCCCCTCGCCGGGCCATCACCGCCACCCTGCCGTCGTTGACGGCCGCGGACGTGAATCCGGTCACCGGAGCGACGACGGCCTCCTGCCAGCCGGACGGCAGGTCGTACGCGACCCCGGCGAGCGGGTCCGTGACCGTACCGGAGGGCCGGCCCTCCGCGCGGCTCATGACGGTGACGACCAGCACGCCGATCACCGTGCCGGCCGCGGCCGAGGCGAGGGTGCCGACGATCAGACGCACCACCCAGCGCGGCATACGACGCGGGGGCGGGGCCGGCGTGCCGTACCAACGGGCGGACGGGGGCAGGTCCTCATCGGGCCCGTCCCGCACCGCGTCGCCTCTGATCACGCCACCTCGGGCGGCGTCGCTTCGGGCGGCATCGTCGCGGGTGGCGGGCGGCCACACCCGGCGCGTCCACTCATCGTCCACGGCGCCTCCTGAAACGGCGCCCGGCGGCACGAGCGCTGATCAGGAGTTACTCACGGCTCCGGCCGCCCGTCAACGGAAATGCCGACATTCGCCGCCGAAAGCTCACAGACGCGACTGGCGGTAGGTCGTCCACATCTCGTACATCCGAGCCGCCTGACCGGCGGTGAACTCGGACATGCACCGGTCGTAGCCGTAGTCCATGAAGTTGTGGATCGGGTCGTCTCCCGGCGCCGGGCACGAGTCCCTGCGCTGGGGGCAGCCGGAGCCCGGCGACCCCTCGGCGGGCGTGTCGGCCACGAAGTCGCCCGGCTCGTTGCAGCCGTTCTCGAAGGTGTGCAGCAGCCCGAACCAGTGACCGATCTCGTGCACCGCCGTGTATCCCCGGTTGAAGTTGGCCAGCGGGCCTCCGGGCATGCTGCGCCAGTCGATCACCACCCCGTCCAGCTGCGGCTCTTCCTTGTACCAGTACGGGTAGGTCGCGTAACCGAGGACGAGCTGGCTGAGCTGGGCCAGATAGAGGTTCAGCGTCTCCGGCCCGCCGGTCCGGAGCTTCCGCTTCATCGGCTCCTCGTACGCCACGGGATCGCGGAACCACTGGGCGTTCGCGGTGTGGGTGATGCCCTTGAGATCGAAGCGGAAGCCGGTGTCCGCACCGCCGACCTTGCCGCCGTAGGCCGCGTTGAGCGCGGCGACCTGCTGCTTGACGGCGGCGTCGGGCGCGCCGAGCGCGCCGTCCTTGATGACGTGCACCCACAGCGGCACGGTGACCGACTGGACGGTCCTGCTGCCGCGCCGGTCCCGGGCCCCCGCGAGGCGGCGACGGAGATCGGCGGACATGCGGCTGATCTGGAGTGCTTTCGGGGCACGTGGTTCCGCCAGCCGCGCCGGCGCCGGAGGGTGCGGCCTGGTGCGGCACTCACTCCTGGTCCCGGCGACACCGGCGCGGCTTTCGGCGGGAACCCCGCACACCGTGAACAGACATGCCAAAAAGACGGCGATCGTGCGCCGGGCCATTCGCTCCCCCGATACGACTGGTCAGACAGACAGCTGACGCTAGCCGCACCGGGAGCGGTCATCCCGGATCGACACTCACTCGCCGGAGGGCTCTCCCTTGGGCAGGCCCTCGTAGATTTCCTTGCATTCCGGGCAGACGGGGTACTTCTTCGGATCCCGGCTGGGCACCCAGATCTTGCCGCAGAGGGCTCGGACCGGCGTGCCGGTCACCATGCTCTCGGTGATCTTGTTCTTGTCGGCGTAGTGCGAGAACCGCTCATGGTCGCCGTCTCCGTGCGAGAGCCTCGGAGTGACGTCGCTCTCAGGAAGAATCTTCGTACCGCTCACGGGTACCGATTTTACGCGCGAAAGGGAACCGCCCCGTCGGCTCACACCCATGAGGATGGAAGCCGTACGGGGCGGAGGGCCGTACGGAGTGACGGTCAGCCCATGTGGACCGGGCCGCCCTCGGTCTTGCGCCCCGCCTTGACGAACAGGGCGAGGATCGCGGCGAGGACGGCGACGCCCGTGCTCACGGTGAAGCCGAGGTGCAGACCGTCCATGAAGGACAGGTGCGACGCCTTGACGATCAGGCTGCCCACCGGCTCGGGAAGCCCGGTCGGGGCCATGCCGACGGCGGCGGCTCCCTTGAGCCCCTCCAACTGATCCGCCGGAATGGCGGCCGCGGCCGGGCCAAGGTGCCCCGCGAACACGTCCGCGACCTTGCCCGACACGACGGCGCCCAGGATGGCGGTGCCCAGCGCGCCGCCGACCTGCATGGCGGACTGCTGCACGCCGCCCGCGACACCGCTGAGATCCTCGGGTGCGTTGCCGACGATGATCTCGGTGGCGCCGACGAAGACCGGCGAGAGGCCGAAGGCGAGCAGGACGAACGGGATCGCCGTATCGATGAACGCGGCGTCCACACCCAGCCGGGACATCAGGAACATGGCGACCGCGGTGACCAGCATGCCGCCCGCGATGGTGACCTTCGGCCCCAGCTTGCCGATCAGGATGCCGGCCAGCGGGGATGCGACGATCATGCCCGCGCTCATGGGCAGCATCCGGAGCCCGGAGTCCATCGGAGACAACCCGTGCACGCCCTGGAAGAAGAACGTGAGGAAGAACATGGCGCCGAACATCGAGAACGCGACCATGATCATCAGGCCGGTGCCGATGGAGACCGAGAGGTTGCGGAACAGGCTGAGCGGCAGCAAAGGCTCACGCACCCGGGACTGCCAGAACAGGAAGATCGCACCGAGGACCACGGTGGCGCCGAGGAACAGGATCGTCCAGGGGTCGGTCCAGCCCCACTCCGGAGCCTTGATGATCGCCCACACCAGGGAGAACATCGTGCCGGAGAGCAGCACGACGCCGAGCCAGTCGACCTTCGAGAGGGTCTGGGCCTTGCTCTCCGTGAGGACCCACAGGCCGACCGCGAGGGCGATCACACCGACGGGCACGTTGATGAAGAAGACGGACTGCCAGCTCACGTTCTCCACCAGCAGGCCGCCGATGATGGGGCCACCCGCGCTGGACAGACCGATGATCGCACCCCACGCACCCATCGCCATGTTCAGCTTCTCGCCGGGGAAGGCGGATCGCAGCAACGCCAGGGCCGCGGGCTGCAGCATCGCGCCGAACAATCCCTGCAGCACGCGGAACGCGATCAGCGCGCCCACCGTGTCACTGAGGCCGATCGCGAGCGACGTCAACGCGAAGCCGGCCACGCCGATCAGGAAGATCCGCTTGTGGCCGAAGAGGTCACCGAGCTTGCCCGCGGTGATGAGGAACACCGCCAGCGCGAGCAGGTAGCCGCTGGTCACCCACTGAAGACTTTCCAGGGAGGCGTTCAGCTCTGTAGCGATCACGGGGTTGGCGATCGACACCACGGTGCCGTCGAGCATCACCATGATGACGCCCAGCGAGACCGCCAGCAGCGTCATCCACGGGTGGCCTTTGCCGCGCCCCGCGGACGCGTCGGTTGGTACGGCTAACGCCTGAGCCATGATCGGGAGTCCCCCCTAGTAGAAGTCAACCGGAGTAACTTATGTCACCCCATGACAGATGACAAACACTTTTTTCCGGCATAGCGTGACAAATGACAGCTTATGAAGCGAGGGTTTCGTGAAGATGACAACCATGGGTCTACGAGAGCGCAAGAAGCAGAAGACCCGGATCGCACTGATCGACGCGGCCCTCGACCTGTTCCTAACACAGGGGTACGACATAACGACGATCGACCAGGTCGCCGCCGTGGTGGACGTCTCGCCGCGGACCTTCTTCCGGTACTTCTCCTCCAAGGAAGAGGCCGCACTCTCCCTCCCCCAGGATGGGCTGGAGATTTTACTGGCCGAATTCGCCGCCCGGCCCGCCGCCGAGTCGCCCCACCAGGCGCTCTCCAACGCCATGCGTGTGATGTTGGACACCCTGCGCGAGGGCGACGCCGCGGAGGCGAGGCGCTTCCTCCAGGCCAGGCAGCTCATCGGGAGCACTCCCACACTGCTGGCCGGACAGATGTGCCTCATGGCGACGAGCGAACGACGACTGGCCGAGGAGGTCGCCCGCCGTCGCGGCACCGATCCGGACGACCTGCACACCCAGTTCGTGGTCTCGGTCTTCACCGCCCTCGGCCGGATCTGCTTCGAACACGGCCCGGACGATCTCTCACTCCTGGCCGAGCGCCTGGAGCAGACTCTCGCGATCGCCGAACGGTGCCTGCGTCCCGGATGGGACCGCTGAGACTTCCTCCGAGGCGGGCCGGCCGGAAATTCGATCAATGTACCGTTCATCCCCCGGCCGCCCCGATCTCCCTGGTCAGCCGCTCCGACCGGCTCTCGCCCCCACGGTCTCCTGTACGGCGTGAGGAGCCCCGCCTATCGTCCTGGGAGCGCTCCCATAGGACACGACCGAAGGTGGGTCATGAGGAAACGATTCGCCGTCGCGGCCACCGCGCTGGCCGCCCTGCTGATCTCGCTGCTCTCCTTCACCGCGCCCGCGCAGGCCGCGGTGGGCCTCCGGGTGAGCGGCGGCAAGATCTACGAGGCCAACGGCAGCCAGTTCATCATGCGCGGGACCAGCCACGCCCATACGTGGTACTCCAGCCAGACGAGTTCCTTCGCCAACATCAAGTCGCTCGGCGCGAACACCGTCCGGGTGGTGCTGAGCGGCGGCCGGTGGACCGCCAACACCGCGAGCGACGTGGCCAACGTCATCGCCCTCTGCAAGCAGAACCGCCTGATCTGCGTCCTGGAGAACCACGACACCACCGGGTACGGCGAGCAGGGCGGCGCCTACACCCTGGACCAGGCCGTCGACTACTGGATCGGTCTCAAGAGCGTCCTGACCGGCCAGGAGAACCACATCGTCATCAACATCGGCAACGAGCCGTACGGCAACAACAACACCTCCGGCTGGACCAGCGCCACGTCCAACGCGATCAGCAGGATGCGCGCCGCGGGCTTCCAGCACATGCTCATGGTCGACGCGCCGAACTGGGGCCAGGACTGGGGCTTCGTCATGCGCGACACCGCGGCGACCGTGTTCAGCGGCGACCCGCAGAAGAACACGGTCTTCTCGATCCACATGTACGGCGTCTTCGACACGGCGGCGGAGATCACCGCCTACCTCCAGGCGTTCCAGACGGCCGGACTGCCTCTGGTGATCGGCGAGTTCGGCAACATGCACTCCGACGGCGACCCCGACGAGGACACGATCATGTCGCAGGCGCAGTCCCGCGGCATCGGCTACCTCGGCTGGTCGTGGAGCGGCAACGGCGGCGGCGTCGAGTACCTCGACCAGGTGACGAACTTCAACGTCGGTCAGCTCACCACCTGGGGCCAGCGGCTGTTCAACGGCGCCAACGGCATCGCGTCTACGTCGAAGGAGGCCACCGTCTACAGCGGCGCCTCGCCCAGCCCGTCGCCTTCGTCCAGCCCGTCGAGCTCGCCCAGCCCGTCACCCTCGTCCAGCCCGTCACCCTCGTCCAGCCCGTCGTCCTCCCCGAGCCCGTCGACCTCGCCGACCGGAGGCACCAAGACGTGCTCCGCGACGTACTCCGTCATCGGGCAGTGGCAGGGAGGCTTCCAGGCCGAGGTCAAGGTGACCGCGGGCGGCGCCGCGATCAGCGCATGGACCGTGAAGTGGACGTACGCGGACGGCCAGACCGTGACGCAGTCCTGGAACGCCACGATCACGTCGAGCGGGTCGGCCGTCACCGCGAATAACGTGAGCTACAACGGCGGCCTCGGCGCCGGAGCCGCCACGTCGTTCGGGTTCCTCGGATCCTGGAACGGCACGAACGGAGTGCCGTCCCTCACCTGCACGGCCGCCTGACCGGGCCGGCCTGACAAGCGGCGACGCGACGGCCGGGCGCGCTCTCGCGCTCCCCGCCGTCGCGTCGCCCGCCGTCAGTTGAGCTCGGGATCGTCGGGATAGGTCGCCACGAAGGACAGCTCGCCCTGCTGACGGCGCAGCACCGAGCGCCATAGCGTCGTCGGGTCGGAGTGGAAGGTGTCCTCCGGCTCGGAGTCCACGACGTACCAGGCGCCTTCCTCGACCTCGCCCCGGAGCTGGCCGGCGGTCCATCCGGCGTAGCCCGCGAAGATGCGCATCTGCGAGATCTCCCCCGCGAGGATCTCGGGCGGCGCGTCGAGGTCGACCGTGCCCAGGCGGTACGCGGCGGACCGCCCCGACTGCAGCCGCCGCCAGCCCAGGGGCTCGCCGCCGCTCTGCACGGCGGCCAGCGCCAGCGCGCTGTCGGTCTGCACCGGACCGCCCTCGAAGAGCACGGAGGGACCGGTCACCAGCGCGTCCCACGAGGGCAGCACCTGCGTCACCGAGATCTCGCTGGGACGGTTGAGCACGACGCCGAGCGAGCCGCCGCCCTCGTCGTGCTCGAGAACGAGGACGACGCTGCGCCGGAAGTTGGGGTCCTCCAGCAGTGGCGTCGCGACGAGCAGCCGACCGACGTAGATCCCTTCCGCCATACCCTCCATCATGAGGGAGAAGGCGGGAATCTCGCACGCCGCCCCGACATCGACTTCGCGCCCCGGTCACCCGACGCGCGACGTGATCAGGCCTCGGTGAATCCGCGGGCCCGCCCACCGGCCGATTCCCGTACGGCGGCCGCGACCGCGCCCGCGACGTCGGGGTGGAAGACGCTGGGGATGATGTAGTTGGGGCCGAGCTCCTCGTCGGTCACGACCGCGGCGAGCGCCCTGGCCGCGGCCAGCAGCATCTCCGGGGTGACCACGTTGGCCTGGGCGTCGAGCAGACCGCGGAACACGCCGGGGAAGGCCAGCACGTTGTTGATCTGGTTCGGATAGTCGGAGCGGCCGGTCGCCACGACCGCCGCGTGCTCCCTGGCGTCGTCGGGCGAAACCTCGGGCTCGGGGTTGGCCAGCGCGAACACGACGGCGTTCTCCGCCATCGCGGCGATGTCGTCGCCGTCGAGGATGCCGGGGGCGGACACGCCGATGAAGACGTCCGCGCCCTTGACGGCGCCGCGCAGGTCGCCGCTGTAACCCTCGGCGTTGGTGTGCTCGGCGATCCAGCGCAGCGAGTCGTCGAGGTCGTCCCGGCCCAGGTGGACGGCGCCGAGGTAGTCGCAGACCACCACGTGCCGCGCGCCACCGGCGAGCAGCAGGCGCAGGACCGCCGTTCCGGCCGCACCCGCTCCGGCGAGCGTGATGCGGACGTCGGAGATGTCCTTGCCGACCACCTTGAGCGCGTTCGTCAGCGCGGCGAGCACGCAGATCGCGGTGCCGTGCTGATCGTCGTGGAAGACCGGGATGTCCAGGAGTTCGCGCAGCCGCCGCTCGACCTCGAAGCAGCGCGGCGCGGAGATGTCCTCCAGGTTGATGCCGCCGAAGCCGGGCGCGATCACCTGGACGGTGCGCACGATCTCGTCGACGTCCTGGGTGTCGAGGCAGATCGGCCAGGCGTCGATGCCCGCGAACCGTTTGAACAGCGCCGCCTTGCCCTCCATCACCGGCAGCGCGGCGGCCGGGCCGATGTTGCCGAGGCCGAGGACGGCCGACCCGTCCGTGACCACGGCCACCGAGTTGCGCTTGATGGTGAGGCGGCGCGCGTCCTCGGGGTTGCGCGCGATGGCCATGCTGACCCGCGCCACACCCGGCGTGTACGCCATGGAGAGCTCGTCACGGTTGCGCAGCGGGACCTTCGACTGCATCTCGATCTTGCCGCCGAGGTGCATGAGGAAGGTCCGGTCGGACACCTTGTGGATGGCGACGTCCTCGACGGAGCCGAGCGCGTCGACGAGCGCCTGCGCGTGGTCGGTGTCCCTGGCGGCGCAGGTGACGTCGATGCGGAGCTTCTCGTGACCCGCCGTGCTCACGTCGAGCGCGGTGATCACACCACCGGCGCTCTCCACCGCGTGGGTGAGGAGGCTGACGGCCTTGCCGCCCGCGGGCACCTCGAGACGAACGGTGATCGAGTACGAAACGCTCGGCACGGTGGCCACGTCAATTCGCTCCTGTTGTCATGGCTGTCTGCGCGTGCACGCCTCCGGAGGCCGTGCCGTTCTGATCTGTGACGGCGCCGGGGACGCACCAGTGTCCACACACTACAGCGCTCGCCGGGATGGGTCTGCTCCTCCGGAGCGACCCGTGATCAGAACAGCGCGCTCGCCAGGCCGCGGCGGCCCTTCGACACGGCGGGATCGTCGGAGGGCAGCGCCTCGAACAGGCCGAGCAGGTGGACCCTGGCCCGGTCGCGGTCGTCCCCGGCGGAGCGCCGTACGACGCCGACGAGCCGGTCGAAGGCGGCGTCCACGTCGCCCGCCAGCATCTCCAGGTCGGCCGCCTGGGTCTGGAGCCCGACGTCGCCGGACTGCTCGGCCGCGCGGGCCAGCACGTCGGCCGGGTCCAGGCCCTGGGTGCGCCGGACCAGCCCGACTCCGGCGAGTCCGATCCTGGCCTCCTCGTTCCCGGGCTGCCGGGCGAGGAGCCGCTCGAACGCGGCCGCGGCCGCGTCCAGGTCGCCCTTCTCGACGGCCTCGTCCGCGGCGGCCAGGTCGGGGTCGATCGGCGGCTCCGCCGGCTCCTCCGCGCCCGGCGCGGCGGCGGCCAGCTCGACGCCGAGCTGCTCGAACACCTGGGTGAGCGCCTGGCGCAGCTGCGACTCGGGCAGCGGCCCCTCGAACAGGGGCATGAGCTGCCCCTGGACGGCCAGGTAGACCGTCGGCACGGCCCGCATGCGCAGGGCCTGGGCGAGCTCGGGGTTGGCCTCGACGTCCGCCCGGGCCAGGATCCACGCGCCGCCCGCCTCGGCGGCGAGTTTCTCCATGGCCTGGCTGAACTGCTGGACCTGCTCGGCCCGCGGCACGGTGGCCTCGACGATCACGGGAACGCTCATCGAGCGCTCGACGACGTCGGCGGTGAAGGTCGCCGCGCTGACCTCGATGACGTTCGCGCCCGCCGCGTCCGGGTTCTGCGCGGCGGCCTCACGCCGCGCCTGCGCTTCCAGAGCCTGCTTGCGCGCGCCGAGGTCCACGGCGCCGTAGAGCGATCCAGGTCGAGTGAAGTCCGCTGCCATACTCCAATCCTGCCGTACGCGCGCGGCTGTTCCGTGCCAACCGCGCCTCCTCTTCACGTCCGGCGGCCCGCCCGCGTGCCGAACATCTGAGGAACGCGGGCGGAACGCGGGCAGAACGGGCGCGGAACGCGGGCGGGTCAGAAGCGCGCGGGCTCGGAGTAGGTCCCCCACTCCGCCCGGAGCGCGTCGCAGATCTCGCCCAGTGTGGCCTCGGCCCGTACGGCGTCCAGCATGGGCGGAATCATGTTGCGGTCCGACCTGGCGGCGGCGACGAGACCGGCGATCGCGTCGTCCACGGCCTTCTGGTCGCGTACGGCACGGCGGTCGGCGAGGACGCGGCGCTGCTCCAGCTCGACCTCGTGACTGATCCGGAGGATCTCCAGCGGCTGTTCGACGGTCGAGGTGTGGCAGTTGACGCCGACGATCTTCTTGTCGCCCTTCTCCAGCTTGCGCTGGTAGTCGAAGGCGGCCTCGGCGATCTCCGACATGAACCAGCCGTCCTCGATGCCGCGGAGGATGCCGGAGGTCATCGTGCCGTCGGTGCCCATGTTGCGAATTTTCGTGAATGTCGCCTCGGCCTCGGCCTCCAGCCGGTCGGTGAGCGCCTCCACGTACCAGGAGCCGCCCAGCGGATCGACGACGTTGACGACCTCGGTCTCCTCCATGATCACCTGCTGGGTGCGCAGCGCGATCTCGGCGGCCTTCTCCGAGGGCAGCGCGAGCACCTCGTCGAGCGCGTTGGTGTGCAGCGAGTTGGTGCCGCCCAGGACCGCGGCGAGCGCCTCGACCGCGGTGCGGACGATGTTGTTGTCCGGCTGTTGCGCGGTCAGCGAGACCCCTGCCGTCTGGGTGTGGAACCGCAGCCACTGGGCCTTCTCCGTGCGGGCGCCGTACACGTCGCGCATCCAGCGGGCCCAGATGCGGCGCGCGGCGCGGAACTTCGCGATCTCCTCGAAGAAGTCGATGTGCGCGTCGAAGAAGAAGGACAGGCCCGGGGCGAACACGTCCACGTCGAGGCCACGCGAGAGGCCGAGCTCGACGTAGCCGAAGCCGTCGGCGAGCGTGAAGGCCAGCTCCTGCGCGGCCGTGGATCCGGCCTCCCTGATGTGGTAGCCGGACACCGACAGCGGCTTGTACGCGGGGATCTCGGCGGCGCAGTACTCCATCAGGTCGCCGATCAGGCGCAGGTGCGGCTCCGGGGCGAACAGCCACTCCTTCTGGGCGATGTACTCCTTGAAGATGTCGGTCTGCAGCGTCCCGTTGAGCCGCCCGGCCGGCACGCCCTGGCGCTCGGCCGCGACGACGTACATGCAGAAGATCGGGACGGCGGGGCCACTGATCGTCATCGAGGTGGTCACGTCGCCCAGCGGGATGCCCTCGAAGAGCACGTCCATGTCGAGGGCGGAGTCGACGGCCACGCCGCAGTGGCCGACCTCGCCGAGGGCGCGGGGGTCGTCGGAGTCGCGGCCCATGAGCGTCGGCATGTCGAAGGCCACCGAGAGGCCACCGCCGCCCGCGCCGAGGATCATCTTGTAGCGCTCGTTGGTCTGTCGCGCGTTGCCGAATCCGGCGAACTGCCGGATCGTCCAGGGCCGCCCGCGATATCCGGTCGGGTGCAGGCCCCGCGTGAAGGGGTACTCCCCCGGCCAGCCGATGCGCTCGAGCCTCGGGTCGTCGCCGTCCGGCCCGTAGACCGGCGCCACTTCCATCCCGGACAGCGTCCGGTGCTCCCGCCACGGGGCGCGTGTCACCGCCGCGTCGTACCGCGCCTGCCAGCGGGCCCGTCCGGCCTCGATCTCGTCCGCGTTCATGGTCCCCTCCTCGCGAAAATACTAGGACGTCCTAGTAAATCGCGCCAGAGGGTCGCCTCTGCGGTCACTCGCGTCAGCGAATGTCACACCTTGGTCGCAATACTCCACGGATCTATGACAGACGACGTCAATACCGAAATATGAGACGCGCATGGTTGATGTCCACAGGGAGGTGGATGTGAAGCGCGTCATTGTCGTCGCCGCAGCCGCGGCACTCGCCGCGGCCACGCTGGCGTCGCCGGCGCAGGCGGTGCGCACCGCGGCCGAACCGGCCGCGGAGACCGAGTACGTCGTCCTTTACAAGGAGGGCGCCAACGCGGCCGATGCCCAGAAGGCGATCGAGGCCGCGGGCGGTTCCATCGTGAAGGTCAACACCGCGGTGGGACTGGCGACGGTCACCACGACCAACAGCGGGTTCTTCGCCGCCGTCAAGGACAACTCCGCGATCGAGGGTGTCGCACGCAATCGCGTCATCGGCACCGCGCCGAAGGCGGCCAGAGTCCAGGCGGGCGCCGCCAAGGCCATCCAGGCCAAGGCCGTCGAGAAGGAGGGCAGGGCCGGAGCCACTCCGGTCAAGAGGGGCAAGAACCCCAAGGCCGAGCCGCTCAGCGATCTGCAGTGGGACATGCAGCAGATCCACGCCAACGAGGCGCACAAGTACGAGACGGGCGACAAGCGCGTGCTCGTCGGCGTTCTCGACACCGGGGTCGACGGATCCCACCCGGACATCGCACCCAACTTCAACAGGGCTCTGAGCCGTAACTTCACGGTCGACATCCCCACGGACGCCAACGGCGACACGGTGGACGGTCCCTGCGAGGTGGCCTCGTGCGTCGACCCGGCGGACGTGGACGACGACGGCCACGGCACACACGTCGCCTCGTCGATCGCGTCCCCGGTCAACCGGCTGGGCGTCTCCGGCGTGGCCCCCAACGTCTCGATCGTGAACATCCGGGCGGGTCAGGACTCGGGCTACTTCTTCCTGCAGCCGACCGTGGACGCGCTCACCTACGCGGGCGACATCGGCATCGACGTGGTCAACATGAGCTACTACGTCGACCCGTGGCTCTTCAACTGCGTGGACAACCCCGCCGACTCCCCCGAGAGCCAGCTCGAGCAGGCCACGATCATCCGCGCCACCCAGCGGGCCCTCGACTACGCGCACAACAGGGGTGTGACCCTGATCAGCGCCGCGGGCAACGAGGCGATGGACTACACCAAGACCAACACCGACACGAGCAGCCCGGACTTCGTGAGCGTGCCCGGTCAGGCCCCCTACTCCCGCACGATCCCGCCGAGCTGCAAGTCGATGCCCGGCGAGGGCGACCATGTGATCTCGGTCTCGTCGACCGGCATCAGCAAGCGCAAGGCGTACTACTCCAACTACGGCGACGGCTTCGTCGACGTCGCCTCCCCCGGCGGCGACGTGTACGACACGTCCGACAACACGCGGGACATCACCAAGGCGACTCTCTCGGCGTACCCGAAGTCGCTCGCCGTCGCCAACGGCGAGATCGACGAGAACGGCGAGCCGACGGTCCCCTACGTGGTGAAGGACTGCAACGGCAGCGTCTGCGGGTACTACCAGTACCTTCAGGGCACCTCGATGGCCTCGCCGCGTGCGGTGGGCGTCGCCGCCCTGATCGTCAGCAAGTACGGCAGGCCCGACCACCGGCACCCGGGCGGGCTGACCATGGACCCCGCGGCCGTGGAGCGGATCCTCAAGGGGACGGCCACCCCCACCCCGTGCCCCACTCCGGCGGCGTTCACCTACACGCGGCACCTGCCGGCCGGTTCCACCGTGACCGCGACGCACACGTGTGAGGGCGGCGGCGCCGGCAACGGCTTCTACGGCAGGGGCATCGTCGACGCCCTGCGCGCCGTGGGCCGCTAGCCGGACACCGGCGGCCGGAACCGGCGGCCGACGCTCCGGACGTACCGAACGGCACCCCGCTGACGGCACACCGTCGGCGGGGTGTCGCCGGTTCAGGAGGCGAAATCGCCGGCGGCGACCCTGAGGGTCCGCAGGAGGTCGAACATCTCGCCCAGGTCCTCCTCGCCGTACATGGCCAGGCCGAAGTCGGCGGCCATCAGGTCGGCGGTGGCGAGCCGTACGACCTCGCGGCCACGGTCGGTGATCTCGGCGAGCACGCCGCGCCCGTCCCGGGGGTTGCGCATGCGGCGCACCAGCCCGGCGCGCTCCAGCCGGTCGACCGTGTTGGTCACGCTGGTCGGATGCACCATGAGACGCTCGCCGATCTTGGAAAGAGGCAGCGAGCCCGCCTTGCTGAACGTGAGCAGAACCAGCGCTTCGTACCGGGCGAAGGTCAAATCGTACGGCTTGAGCAGCGCGTCCAGTTGCGCCAGGAGTATCTGGTGAGCTCTCATGATCGAAGTGACGGCGGCCATCGCGGAGGACGGCCCGAAGTTCGCTCGCCAGCTCTCGGCAGCCCTGTCGATGGGGTCGAACGGGAGATTGAGCGGCTTCGAGATGAACACAGCGATACGGTAGCGCGACGATAGTCCCAATTGCGCTGCGTACGCTGTGTAACCAAATTGATTCCTTGACCCCAGAACTCCGGCGTCAAACATCACGCTCCGTTATGGTTGCCACGTCAAAAGGTGAGGCGGCGGCAAACCCGGAGGGCAACGCGAGCCAAGTCTGCTAGTCGGCAGGCACGGCGCGCACGTCCTGCGGACAGCGCCACGGGGACCGGCGCGGTCCGACGCCACCGCCCACCCGCACGGGGGGTTTGGTCGATGGGCAACAAGCAGACGACGGCGCTGGAGCAGCGCCGCGCACGACCGTGGGCGTGGCCGCATGCCACGCCCGGTCGTGGATAGCCGCGAAGGCGTTTCACGCGAGGAACTCAAGCAGGGCGCGGTCGTGCTTCTGGCCGTGCTGCTCGTGCTCGGGCTCGTCTGTGCGTGGAGCGTCCTGATTCCTGGCGTCATGGACTGGGACAACATCGTGGTCGCGGTCATCGGGTCGCTCCGGCTGACCGGTCCGGTCGCCGCGGCCTTCGCCGCGTGGGTCGCGGCGCGCAGACGCCGCGCGGGCCGCCGCCGAGCGCTCACCACGTGGCAGGCGATACGACCGCCGCTCGCGATCCTCGTGGTCGTCGTGGGCTCCTTCGCCGCCACCATGACGGTGCTCACCGTGCGCGCCCTGCTGACCGGGGAGGGCAACGGCCTGCTCCCCGGCGGGGTGGCCATGAGCGCCGCCGGACTCGCTCTTTACGTGGTCGCGGGATGGGTCGTCGGCTGGCTCGCACCGGTGGCCGTCGCGCCGCTGGTCGCCGGTTTCGGTACGTACGCGCTGTTCACCTGGGTCGCCTCGGGCGCGCCGTGGGCCGACCGGCTCGCCCCCGCCGCGCGGGAGCCGTACGACGCCTTCCGGCTGATGCCTCTGGGCGCGTTCACCGACCAGGCGCTGTGGCTGGTGGGCATCAGCGCCGCGCTTCTCCTCGGCTGGGCCGCGTTCATCACCAGGCAGGCGCTCGCGCTGGCCGCGGCCATGGTCGCGCTGCTCGCCGCCGGGACCGGCGTGGCGCGGCTGCTGAGCGAGCCGCAGGAGGTCGCGGCGAGCGAGAGCCTCGCCTACAGCTGCCAGGAGTGGCCGATCGTCGTCTGCGTGCATCCGGGGATGCGCAGCGGCCTCGGCGAGCTGGGCGGCACCTTCACCACGATCGCGGCCCGCCTGGCCGGCACCCCCGCGGCGTTCAACCGGGTCGAGCAGCGCTCGCGCTCGGACACCGACAAGGTCGGCAAGGGCGTGGTGCCCATCTACGTGGACGATCTCGACGCCGGATACGCGGACCGCGCGGCCTCCGAGTTCGTCGAGCGGCTCGCCCGGCCGTGCCCCGGCTCCCCCGCCGACGGGTATCGGGCGATCGTCATCGCCTGGCTGCGCGACGAGCCGCTGCCCTCCGGCCCCCTGCCCGAGCAGCGGCGCGCCGCGACCTGGTTCGCCCACCTGACCGAGACCCAGCGCCGGGACTGGCTGAGGATGTTCTACACGGACTTCGCCACCTGCCGGTTGCAGAGCAGGTACTTCGGCGGAGACGTCCGGCGGGACACCCCCGCCACCCCCAGCTATCCCATGAACCCGCCGTACGGCCACGAGACCCCCACGCCGGCGGACGCTCCGGCGGACCACGAAACTTCGCCGGGCGAATCACTACATGCCCCGCCAAGGTGAGATCGGGCCGATCTCGGGAAGATTCCTTCCGTGAACCGCCAGACCGGAGCCCCCCAGGGGTCGCCGCCCCCCGCAGAGCCGGCGAACCGGCGCTCCCGACGCGGCTGGCGGTGGCTCGCCGGCCTCCTCTTCGTCGCACTGCTCTTCGTCGTCGGCGCGCGGCTCGCCCTCTCCTGGCTCGACCCGTTCGGCGAGCGGACCGTGGACCGCAGCGGTCCGGTGCTGCTGCAGTCGATCCACAACCTGAGCCGTTTCGAGGCCGCCACCGGCAACTTCCAGGTCGTCGTCGATCTGGAGAAGGACGCCGCGTTCCTCCCCGACGCCATCAAGGGGACCAGGACCCTGTTCGTGGGAGCGGGGAACGTCGACGCCTACGTCGACTTCGGCTCTCTCACCAAGGACGCGATCACCGTCTCGCCCGACCGCACGACCGTCACCGTACGGCTCCCGCGCGCGCAGTTGGAGAAGCCCAACCTGGACAACAAGCGGTCGTACGTGTTCGCCCAGCAGCGCGGGCTGCTCGACCGGGTGTCGGACTTCCTCTCGTCCTCGCCGCAGAACCAGCAGGAGCTCTACGTACTGGCCGAGAAGAAGATCGCCGACGCGGCCGTCTCCAGCGACCTGCGCGCCCGGGCCGACCAGAACACCCGGGCCATGCTGGAGGGCATGCTGACGTCGCTCGGCTTCACCAAAGTGGTGATCCAGTACTCGTCCGAGCCCTGACGCCCTCGTACGCCCCGTCGGGGTCAGCCGATCGCGGCGAGCAGGTCGTCTGCGGCGGTGTAGGGGTCGGTCTCGGCCGCCAGCAGGCGTTCGGCGAGGAGGTCGAGCTGCCGCTCGCGGCCCGCCAGCGCGAACCGCGCCCTCAGCTGGGCGAGCGCGATGGACTCGATCTCGTCCCGCGCGCGGGCCAGCCTGCGGCGGCGGAGCTCCCCCGACTCGTCGAGGTAGGCGGCGTGCTTGTCGAGCGCGGCGAGCAACTCGTCGGCACCCTCGCCTCTCGACGCCACCGTGGAGACGATCGGCGGCTTCCATGGCGCGTGGATCAGCCCGACCATGTTCCGCAGCTCGCGGACCACCGCCTGGGCGCCGTCGCGATCGGCCTTGTTGACCACGAACACGTCCGCGACCTCCAGGATGCCCGCCTTGGCCGCCTGGATGCCGTCGCCCATGCCCGGCGCGAGCAGGACGATCGTGGTGTCGGCGAGCCGCGCCACGTCGACCTCGGCCTGGCCGACCCCCACGGTCTCGATCAGGATCACGTCGCACCCGGCCGCGTCCAGCACGCGGAGGGCCTGGGGGGTGGCCCACGCCAGCCCCCCGAGGTGGCCCCGGCTCGCCATGCTCCGGATGAAGACCTCGGGATCGGTCGCGTGCTCCTGCATGCGCACCCGGTCGCCGAGCAACGCGCCGCCCGTGAACGGGCTGGACGGGTCCACGGCCAGCACGCCGACCCGATGGCCCCGCTTGCGGAACGCCTGGATGAGCATGCCGGTCGAGGTCGACTTCCCCACGCCGGGGGATCCGGTCAGTCCGATCACCCGCGCGCCGTACGGCCCGCGCCCGGCACCGGGGCCCGTCTCCGTCGCGAACGCCGCCATCACCTCGCGCAGCGGATCGTCGCCGCCCGGCACCGCGGTCGCGTTCTCGACCAGGGTGATCAGCCGGGCGACCGCGCGGGGCCGTCCCCGCCGCGCGTCCGCCACGAGCGCGCCGACGTCCATGGAAACCTCCCGTTTCGGTCGCCCGGAGTCCAGCCTAGACGCTTGATCGCGTACGGTCCCGCCGCGCGGGCGATGACGCCCGCGCGGACCGGGTGCCCCCGCGGTCCGATCAGTCGGCTGGCGATCAGCCGAGTAATCACCCGAGTAATCAGCTGAGCGGTCGGCTGATCAGTCGCGGGAGGGGACGCGGATGATCAGGGCGTCGCCCTGGCCGCCGCCGCCGCACAGGCCCGCCGCGCCGACGCCGCCGCCGCGCCGCCTGAGCTCGTGGGCCAGCGTCAGCACGATGCGCGCGCCGGAGGCGCCGATCGGGTGGCCGAGCGCGATGCCGCCGCCGTTGACGTTGACCTTGTCGAGCGGAACCCCGAGCTCCTTCACGGACTGGAGCACCACCTGGGCGAACGCCTCGTTGATCTCCAGCAGATCGAGATCGTCCGGGGTGAGTCCCTGCTTGCCCAGGGCGTGCTTGATCGCGTTGGCCGGCTGGGACTGGAGGGAGTTGTCCGGACCGGCGACGTTTCCGTGCGCGCCGATCTCGGCCAGCCACTCAAGGCCGAGCTCCTCGGCCTTCGCCCGCGACATGACGACGACGGCGACGGCTCCGTCGGAGATCTGGGAGGCGGATGCCGCCGTAATCGTCCCGTCCTTGACGAAGGCGGGACGCAGCCCGGCGAGCGTCTCGGCCGTGGTGTCGCCGCGGATGCCCTCGTCGGCGGAGAACACGATCGGCTCGCTGCCCTTACGCGAGGGCAGGGTGACGGGCACGATCTCGTCGTCGAAGACGCCGGTCTTGGTCGCCTGGGCCGCGAGCTGGTGGGAGCGGGCGGAGAACCCGTCCTGCGCCTCGCGGGTGATGCCGAACCTGGCGTTGTGCTGCTCGGTCGACTCGCCCATGGCGATCTGGTCGAAGGCGTCGGTGAGCCCGTCGAAGGCCATGGAGTCGACGATGCCGGCCGGGCCGTACTTGACGCCCTTGCGCAGGCCGGGCAGCAGGTGCGGCGCATTGGTCATGGACTCCATGCCGCCCGCGACCACGATGTCGAACTCACCCGCCCGGATGAGCTGGTCGGCCAGGGCGATGGCGTCCAGCCCCGAGAGGCACACCTTGTTGATCGTCAGGGACGGGACGGTCATGGGGACGCCAGCCCTGACGGCGGCCTGCCGCGACGGGATCTGGCCGGCGCCCGCTTGGAGCACCTGCCCCATGATCACATATTGCACTTCGGAGGGGGCGACGCCGGCACGCTCCAGCGCGGCCTTGATGGCGAGGCCGCCGAGGTCGACTGCGGACAGGCCGGCGAGCGAGCCGAGCAACCGCCCGATGGGCGTACGAGCTCCTGCGACGATCACGGAACCGGACATTGGAGGGGCCTCCATCACGGGATCGGGGCGACGATGTCACGATACCCAGGAGTGTCCGAGCGACCGCCATGGTGGTCGGCCACATGTTCCGTGCCCGGAATCCGGGCCGGTGGCACTGGCGGGAGCGCGGACTGTGACGCGGACGGAGTGAGACATGCTGCTCAGGATCGATCATGTGGGCATCGCCTGCCACAACCTCGAAGAGAAGATCGAGTTCTACGAGTCGACGTTCGGGCTCACGGTGGTGAGCCGGGAGGTCAACGAGGAGCAGGGCGTGAAGGAGGCGATGCTGCACGTGACCGACGGCCCCAGCGGCGCCTCGTACGTGCAGCTGCTTGAGCCCCTTCACCCGGACACCGCCGTGGGGAAGTTCCTGGCCAAGCGCGGCGAGGGCGTGCATCACATTGGCTATGGCGTGGCCGATGTCACGCAAGCCTTGCAGGATATCGCCGCAAAGGGCATAAAACTCATCGATGAGCGTCCGAGGCACGGTTCAATGGGCGCGTCAATCGCGTTTCTCCACCCGAAAGACGTGGGAGGAGTCCTGACGGAGCTGGTCGAGACAGCGCGGCATTGACTCCTGGACGTAAGAAAGGTTCATACGTAACAAGTCGCGCATAAAGTCGGAGGGGGCCGCCAAGGCGGCAGTACCGGAGTACGCTGGCCTATCACCGGACGTGGATCCCGTGATGGGCTCCCCGCCTCGGCTGTCCGAACCCCCCGTCCGGCCCCTGTAGCCGTCTCGACAACCCAGGATCGAGCCTCATGCAGTCCGACATCGACGCCCAACTCAACAATTTCTTTGAAGACGCCCCTTCTCGGGAATTCGACGTGGTGCTCCGGGGCTATGACCGGCACCAGGTCCACGACCACTTGAAGACGCTCGACACCGAACTGCGTCAGGCCCGTGAGCAGGTCGGAGCGCTCCAGCGGGACCTTTCGGACTCGCAGCGCCAGTTGCAGGAGCAGGAGCGTCCGACCTATTCGGGACTCGGCGCCCGCATTGAGCAGTTGCTTCGTCTTGCGGAGGAGCAGGCCACCGAACTGGTCCAGGCCGCCAGGTCTGAGGCGAACGAGATCAAGGCCGCGGCCAAGGTCGACGCCGCCGACTTGCGCGCCGCCGCCGAGAACGAGGCCGCCGAGAAGCGCGCCCTCGCCTCGCGTGAGGCCGAGGACATGCGCAGCACGGCCGAGCGGGACGCCGAGGAGATCCGCTCGACCGCCAAGCGGGAGGCGGACGAGCTCACCTCGACCACCGAGCGGGAGGTCGCCAAGGTGCGCGCCACCGCCGACCACGAGGTCGCGGAGAAGCGCGCGGACGCCGAGCGTGAGATCGCCAAGCTTCGCACCACCACCGAGCGCGAGGTGGCCCAGCTTCGCGCGTCCACCAAGCGCGAGCGTGACGAGGTGCTCACCACCGCCAAGCGCCAGGCGGACGAGATGCGCGCCCAGGCACAGCGTGTGCTGGAGGAGTCCGAGGCCAAGCGGGCGCAGGACGAGGCGGAGTTCGAGATCCAGCTCGCGTCCCGCCGCGAGGAGGCGGAGCGGCAGGAGGCCGAGCGCCACGCCACCGCCCAGTCCAACACCCAGAAGCTCGTCGCCGAGGCGGAGCAGCGCGCCGCCACCGCCGAGCAGCGGGCCAGCAAGGCGACCCAGCAGGCCGAGCAGACCCGGCGCGAGGCCGACACCCACGCCAAGCAGCTGCTCGCCAACGCGAGGAAGAACGCCGACCAGCTCGTGGCCGAGGCCAAGTCCAGCGCCGATTCGATCGTGACCGACGCCAAGAACGAGGCCGAGCGCACCCGCACCTCCATGCAGCGCCAGGTCGACGAGCTGACCCGCCAGCGCGACAGCATCACCAGCCACCTCGCGCAGCTGCGTCAGCTGCTCGGTGGCGCCCCGCTGCCCGGCATGGACCCCGAGCCCGCGCCGGTCGCGGCCGCTCCGGCCAAGCCCGCGCTTTCGGCCGCGCCGAGCAGCGTCGACAAGCCCGTCTCGGTCGCCAAGCCCGTCGAGACCAGCAGCAAGGCCGACGACGACGCCGAGTGGTGGCAGGAGTAACGACCGGCGCTTTCTGGGAGTTGGCGACGGCTGCACCGGTACACCGGGCGGGGCCCGGCGGATCATATCCGCCGGGCCCCGCTGTGCTTGCTGCGCTCACGCGGGCTCGGGGCGCCCGAAGTCGGCTCGTGCCCCGAGCGTGACGGCCGGCACCGTAAGGGGTGATGGTGCGTCAGATCCAGCCGCGACGAGCGGCCTGGACCCCGGCCTGGAACCGGCCGGTCGCACCCAGACGGCCGAGAAGAGAAGCGATCCTGCGCCGCAGGGTCCGCTCGGAGATGCCGAGGTGCCGCAGGATCGCCTCGTCCTTCATCCCGACCGCGAGCAGCTCAAGGATCTGCCGGTCGACCGCGTCCAGAGTCGGTACGGACGGCGTCCCCGCGAGGGGGGCCGCCTCGCGCCACAGCGTCTCGAACAGCGCCACCAGGGCATCCGTGAGCGCGCTGTGCCGTACCACCACGGACGTGAAGCGGATGCCCTCCTCGTTGCCGGTGAGCGGCAGCAGGGCGGTCGTGCCGTCGACGAGCACCAGCTTGATCGGCAGGTTGGCGTGCACCCGTGACTGCTCGCCCAGGCTCATCATCTGCCGGATCTCGTCGAGCTTGGCGGGCAGGTCGAGCACGGCCGACGAGTAGATCGCCCGGCAGCGCACCCCGCGCGCCAGAGCCGACCCCTCGGCGCTGATCGACGTCCCCGAGGCGGCGTACGGCGGGGCGTCCAGCGCGAGCACCTCCTTGGACGCGCCTGCCAGGAGCTCGCCCACCCGCCTGCCCGCCGCGGCCGAGCCCTCGACGACCTCGATGACGCGTTCCGGATCGGCGCGCAGCAACCCCTCCTGGAAGGAGGCCGCCAGTTCGTCGGCCTCAAGCGTCAGCCGGTCGAGCTCGGCCCTGCGGCGGCGGATCGCCCCGCCGAGGCCGATCCTCGGGTCGGCGGCGCGCAGGCCGTACCTGTCACCGGACGACTCCAGCAGCCCGAGCTCCGTGAGCCGGTCGACCGAGGCCTGCACGGCGTCCGGCGACGCCTCCAGCCGCCGTGCGCACTCTTCCACCGAACAGCGGGGGTCACGGAGCAGCAGGCGGTAGATCCGTTCCTCGAGGACGTCAAGACCGATGGCGTCCCACACGTGCACCTCCGTGGCATGTTCCGGTCAATGGCCGGATCAGGTCACCAGTTTGTACCACAATCGGGGTGTCGCTCCGCAAAGGTAGCGGCATGGGGCGCACACGGAGCCGGGCTTCGTGCGCTCCCGAGGGAGGAAGCAGAGGGAGGGGACGCAGGCCTGGACGGTGACCCCGTCTGCCGCGTCCGCCCCTCGCTCATCGGCTCCGCCGCTCGTCTCCGGCACCTCGCTCGTCATCTCCGCACTTCGCTCGTCATCCCCGTCTCGCGTTCGCGGTCTCCGGATCCTGCGCTCCGCTTCTCCGGATCCTGCGCGCCGACCGGGGCTGGATGTCAGGCGACGGACCGGACGAAGTCCGCCACGGCGCGGTTGAACGCCTCGGGCTGTTCCATGGCGGACAGATGGCCCGCCGCCTCGATGACGACGAGTCTGCTGTCGGGCACCGCCCCGGCCATCGCCTCGGCCTCGGAAGGCGGCGACAGCTCGTCCTCGTCCCCCACGATGACCAGAGCGGGCACCTTCAGACCGCGGAGCGTGTCGAAGGAGTCCGGGCGGGCCGCCATCGCGCGCTGTGCCCACGCCACGGCCGCGGGCGGCGCGCTCTGGACGAGGCCGCGGACCCGTCCGGTCACCATGGGTCTGCTGCGCTTCGTGGTCGCGCCGAGCTGCGGCGGCAGGACCTCCTCCACGAGGATCGCCGACCCGTCACGGAGCACGGCCTCCGCGATCCGCTCCCGGTTGTGCCTGGCGGGCTCCGGGTCGGCCGCCGCCTTCGTGTCGGCGAGGACCACGCCGAGCAGGCGGTCGGGGTGGCGCCGGCAGAAGGCCAACGTGACGTAACCGCCCATCGACTGACCGCCGACCACCGCCCGCTCGACGCCTTCGCGGTCGAGGAGCCGCGCCACGTCGTCGGCCATGACGTCGAGCGAGGGCGCGTCGTCTCCCAGCGGCGAGCCGCCGAAGCCGCGCATGTCCGGGGTGATCACCTGGCAGGCCGGTGCCAGCCCCTCACGCTGCGCCAGCCACATCGCCGAGGAGAGCGGGAAGGCATGGAGCAGGACCAGGGGCGTCCCGGAGCCGGCCGATCGCGAGTACAGCTGCATCAGGTCACCGTAACCCGCGATCGTCCCCCTGCCATCCCCCTCGGCCCCGGATCCGCTCACCCGCTCCGTCCGGCCCGGCCCCGCCCGGTCCGGCCCCGATCGGTGGCGGGGTCGCGACGGGTCGTGACGGGGCGGCCTCAGGCATGGCGGGGTGGCCTCAGGCCGTGGCGGTCTGGCCTCCGTCGACGTACATGACCTGCCCGGTCATGTACGCGGAGGCGGGGCTGGCGAGGAAGAGCGCGGGATAGGCCATCTCGTCGGGGGTTCCCCAGCGTCCCATCGGGACCCCGCTGATGGTGGCCCTGCTGGCGTTCTCGTCCTCCCACAGGTTGCGGTTGAGCTCGGTCGCGGTCCATCCCGGGCACAGCGCGTTCACCCGTACGCCGCGGGACGCCCACTCCAGCGCGAGGGTCTTGGTCAGGGCCACCAGACCGGCCTTGGCCGCCGCGTACGGGGCGAGGAACGGGGCGCCCTTGGCGGCGACGGACGCGACGTTGATGACCGACCCGCCGCCGCGTTCGAGCAGGTGAGGGGCGAGCGCGTGCAGGACGGCCATCGCCGAGTCCAGGTTGAGCCGCATGAGCTTGTCCCAGCCGGGGAGCCGCAGGTCCTTGAACTCGACCAGGAAGCTCGAACCCCCGGCGTTGTTGACGACGATGTCCACGTGACCCAGCGCCTCGATCGCGGCCTGGACGGCCGTCGCGACGGCATCACGATCGGTCACGTCGCAGGGGATGACGTGGGCCCGGCGGCCGAAGTCC
This sequence comes from Microtetraspora sp. AC03309, assembly GCF_020826795.1. Lineage (NCBI taxonomy): Bacteria > Bacillati > Actinomycetota > Actinomycetes > Streptosporangiales > Streptosporangiaceae > Microtetraspora > Microtetraspora sp. AC03309. The sequence continues at coordinate 55,003 of NZ_JADDIL010000001.1, forward strand.
TCGACCTCCTTGGCCACCTGGGCGAGGCTCTCCGCGGACCGGGACACCAGAGCGACGTCGGCTCCCGCCTCCGCGTACGTGAGGGCGATGGCCCTGCCGATGCCTCGGGACGCCCCCGTGACGAACGCCTTCTTACCGGAGAGATCGAACGCCTGCACGGTGCCTCCCTGGAACAGAACATAGCTCTACTGTTCCTGTTTTATACCGCTTCGGCATCCCGCACCGCACCCGGTCCCCCGGAAGCACCGCACCCGCTCCCCTGGAAGCACCGCACCCGGTCCCCCGGAAGCTCAGACCTGCGTGGGCAGCGGGCCCGCCGCAGGGTTCACCCGCTTGACGATCTCGTCGAGCACGATGCGCACGGACGGCTCGCCGACCCACAGGTGCTTGGCGCCGTCCACCCCGACGACCTCGGCCTGCGGCACGCGGGCGAACCGCGTACGCGCCTCCTCCGGCCGCAGGTAGTCGTCCAGCTCGGGTACGAGCGCGACCAGCGGCCTGCCGAACTCCGCCCAGGCGTCGAGATCGGCGTCCGACGCGCGGCGCAGCGGCGGCGAGAGCAGGATCGCGCCCGCGACGAGGGGATCGCGGCCCCACTTGAGGGCGAGCTCGGTGCCGAACGACCAGCCGACGAGCCACGGCTGCGGCAGGTCGTGGAACTCGGCGTACTCCAGGGCCGCCGCCACGTCGAACCGCTCGTCCTCGCCGTCGCCGAAGGCGCCCTGGGACGTCCCACGCTCGGAGGTCGTGCCACGGGTGTTGAAACGCAGCACCGCGAGGTCGGCGAGCGCCGGCAGGCGGTAGGACGCCTTGCGCATCACGTGGCTGTCCATCATGCCGCCGTGCGTGGGCAGCGGGTGCAGGCAGACCAGTGTGGCGACCGGCGGCCGGTTCTCGGGCAGCGCGAGCTCCCCGACCAGCGTCAGCCCGTCGGCCGTGTGCAGCTCGATGTTCTCGCGCCGCGCGGGCAACACCGTCGACGCCCGGATCTCCGCCACCATCCCGAAACCTCCTGCACGATCAGATGAATGCCCGTTATGTGAAGCTCGCCCCAGTATTCCGCGCGGGCTCGACTGCCCCGCCCGCCGTGCGGACCGCCCGTACGGCACCGCCGGGTACGGCATCCCGTACAGCACCACCATTCAGCACCACTGTCCGTGCCGCCCGTTCAGCAACGCCGTTCAGCTGCGCCATTCGGCGGCACGGTTCAGCGGCACGGTTCAGCGGCACGGTTCGACAGCGCCGTCAGTAGCGGGTGCGGCCGGGCCCGCGGTTGACCCGGTTGCGCCAGCAGGCGGTGTGCCAGTGGCGCCGCTCGTTCTCGCCGCCGGTCCAGTTCGGCCAGGACACGACGTGCGCGAGGCCGACCCGGATCTCCTGGTCGCAACCGGGACAGCGGTAGACCTTGTCCGCCGCTCCGCCCACGATGCGCCGTACCTGCCACTCGCCGTCCGGCCACTCCTCGACCTGGCCGATGCCGAACCGCCCGGCGAAACCGAGCCCCTCGTCGTCGCCTCCGCCGGAGGCCGGACGCCGCGAGCGGCGCGAGGCCCCGTCCGAGCGGCGGGCGCGTCGCGGGCTCACCGGACCTCCTCGCGCGTACGGCGCGAGCGCGTCGCGGCCTCGTCACGCGTACGACGGACCGGTCTGACGGTGGGCGTCGCAGGGGGCGTGGCAGGGAACGCGGCCGGCGTGACAGGGGGCATGGACGGCGTGACAGGGGGCATGGACGGCGAGACGGGGGTCATGTCAGACAGAACGGACGGTCAGCCGGCGTATTCCCGGATGCTCGGCACTCCGGCCGTGACGAGCTGGTCGAGCAGCGGCACGGGCGCGAAGGACGGCTCACGGTACTCCGCGTAGAGGGCGCGGAGCCCGTCCCTGACCGTCTCCAGGCCGATGGCGTCGAGCATCTCCAGCGGCCCGGCGGGGTATCCGCAGCCGAGCCTCATCCCGGTGTCGATGTCGCCCGCCGAGGCGTACCCCGACTCCAGCATGCGGACGGCGTCGTTGAGATACGCGTACAGCAGGGCGTTGACGACGAACTCCGCCCGGTCCCCGCACATCACCGGCGTCCGTCCGAGGATCCTCATCAGGTCGCGTACGGCGCCGGCGGTCTCCTCGGAGGTCAGCACGGTGGAGGCGACCTCGGCCACGTCGTCGCCCACGAGGTGCAGCCCGGCCAGCCGGTCGGGGTGCGGGATCCGTACGGCGAGCTCGACGATGGGGCGGTCGGACAGCGCGACGATCACGTCGGCGTCCCCCACCGGCGCCAGGTCGGAGTTCTCCGCGACCACGGCCTTGAACCCCGCGCCGTCGAGGGCCGCGACGAGCGCGGCCGCCTCCGGCCCGGCGCCGACGATCCCGACGGTGGAGACGGACGCCGCCCGCCTGTCTCCCTCGGCAGCGGGGGCGCCTTCCGCGTCGGAGTAGAACCCGCGGCCGGTCTTGCGGCCGAGCAGCCCGGCGGTGACCAGCTCGCGCAGTACGGGCGCGGGCGCGTGCCGCCGGTCCCGGGTCTCGCGGAACAGCACCTCGCACACCTCGTAGGAGGTGTCCAGGCCGATCAGGTCGAGCAGCGTGAACGGCCCCATCGGCAGGCCGACGCCCAGCTTCATGGCGGCGTCGATGTCGTCCCGGCCGGCCAGGCCGGACTCCAGCAGGGCGCAGGCGTGGTTGAGATAGCCGAGCAGCAGCCGGTTGACCACGAACCCGGCCCGGTCACCGGCCGTGATCGGCGTCTTGCCCAGCCGCCGGGCGAGCGCGGCGATGTCGCCGGCCAGACCGTCGTCGGTGACGACCGTGTGCACGACCTCGACGAGCTTCATCACCGGGGCGGGGTTGAAGAAGTGCATGCCGATGACCCGTCCGGGCCGCGACGTGCTCGCGGCGATCGCGGTTACGGAGAGCGACGAGGTGTTGGTGGCGAGCACCGCCGACGGCTTGCAGATGCGGTCCAGGTCCGCGAACAGGCCGCGCTTGAACTCCATGATCTCGGGAATCGCCTCGATCACCAGGTCGGCGTCCGCCAGGTCCTCCCGCGACGTGGTGAGGGTGATCCGGCCGAGGATCACGCTCCGGTCGTCCTCGGTGAGCTTGCCCTTCGTCACGGCCCTGCCGGTCGAACGGTCCAGGTGCCCGCGCCCCCGGTCCAGGGCCGCGTCGTCGGCCTCGACCCCGATCACCTGGAGGCCCGCGCGGGCGAAGACCTCGGCGATCCCCGCTCCCATCGTGCCCAGTCCCACCACACCGACAGTCTCAAACGTCTGCGCCATGGGGTCAGTCTCGCAGAGGTGCCCGATCCGGCAGAGAGCAGGCGGCCCGACCGGTAGGGTTGGCGGCTATGCGGCTGGTCATCGCGCGGTGCAGCGTGGATTACGTGGGGAGGCTGACGGCCCATCTGCCCATGGCGCCCCGCCTCATCTTGATCAAGGCGGACGGCAGCGTCTCGATCCACGCCGACGACCGGGCGTTCAAACCGCTCAACTGGATGAACCCTCCGTGCAAGCTGCGCGAGGACGAGGGCACCTGGACCGTGACCCACGGCAAGACCGGCGAGAAGCTCATCCTCACGATCGAGGACGTGCTGCACGACACCAGCCATGAGCTGGGCATCGATCCCGGGCTCCAGAAGGACGGCGTCGAGGCGCATCTCCAGGAACTGCTCGCCGAGCACATCACCACGCTCGGCGACGGCTGGACGCTGGTCCGCCGCGAGTACATGACGGCCATCGGCCCGGTGGACATCCTCTGCCGCGACCAGCGCGGCGGCACGGTCGCCGTGGAGATCAAGCGCCGCGGTGAGATCGACGGCGTCGAGCAGCTCACCCGCTACCTGGAGCTGCTCAACCGCGATCCGCTGCTCGCCCCGGTCAAGGGTGTCTTCGCGGCCCAGGAGATCAAGCCCCAGGCCCGGGTGCTGGCCACCGACCGCGGCATCGACTGTGTCACCCTCGACTACGACGCGCTGCGCGGCATCGAGCCGGAGAACCCGACGCTCTTCTGAGGAGCCCGCCGGGTCGTGTGTCCACCGATCGATGGACACACGGATTCATCCGGGTGGGGGTGTCCCAGGACAAAGTCCAGGTAGATCCTTATGGCATGACAAACGCCATTCAGGTCCGTGGACTGACGAAGCGGTACGGGGACGTACAGGCGGTCAAGGGCATCGACCTCGACATCCGGCAGGGCGAGGTGTTCGCCATCCTCGGCCCGAACGGGGCGGGCAAGTCCACGACGGTGGAGATCCTCGAGGGGTACCGCAAGCGCGACTCGGGCGAGGTCTCCGTGCTCGGCGTCGACCCGGCCCGGCCGACCCGGGAATGGCGGTCACGCATCGGCATCGTCCTGCAGACCGCCAACGACGCCGCCGAGCTGAGCGTGCGCGAGACCGTACGTCATTTCGCGGGCTACTACCCGAACCCCAGGGACCCCGACGAGGTGATCGCCGCCGTCGGACTCACGGAGAGCGCGAACAAGCGGGTCCGCCAGCTCTCCGGCGGGCAGCGGCGGCGGGTCGACGTCGCCCTCGGCGTCCTGGGCCGGCCGGAGCTGGTCTTCCTGGACGAGCCCACCACCGGTTTCGACCCCGAAGCCCGGCGGCAGTTCTGGGAGCTGATCGAAGGGCTGGCGCACGACGGCAGCACGATCGTGCTGACCACGCACTACCTGGACGAGGCCGAGGCGCTCGCCGACCGGGTCGCGGTCATCGCGGGCGGCACGATCGTCGCCGAGGGCGAGCCGGGAACGCTCGGCGGCCGGGCCACCGCGAAGGCCACGGTGAGCTGGGCGGACGGCTCCGTCGAGACCGACACCCCGACCAAGACCGTCCTGGAGCTCAGCCGCCGATTCGACGGAGAGGTCCCCGGCCTCATCGTCGCCCGTCCCACGCTCGAAGACATCTACCTCACGCTGATCGAGGCCCCCCGTGACTGAGACCGCCACCGGCTCCGCCCCCCGTACGGTTACCGCACGCGCGCTGCCCTCCACGCTGAAGCTGGGCCTGTCCCGCGGCGCGGTGGAGACGAAGATGTTCTTCCGCGAGAAGGACGCCGTCATCTTCACCTTCGCCTTCCCGATCATCATGCTCGTACTGTTCGGCTCGATCTTCGCCGGCAGCCTGGAGGGGACCGGGGTCACCGTCTCCCAGCTCTACACCGCCGGGCTGATCGGCGCCGGTGTGATGGGCGCCGGTTTCCAGAACCTGGGCATCGGCATCGCGGCCGACAGAGACGACGGCACGCTCAAGCGGCTGGCCGGTACGCCGATGCCGCGCAGCGCCTACTTCATCGGCAAGATCGTCAACGTGCTGGTGATCGCGTTTCTCGAAGTGGTGATCCTGCTCGCCATCGGCGTCCTGCTGTACGACCTCGACCTGCCCTCGCAGGTGTCGAGCTGGGTGACGTTCGCCTGGGTGTTCGTGCTCGGCGTCACGGCCGCGGCGTTGCTGGGCACCGCCGCGAGCAGCCTGCCCCGCTCGGCCAAGAGCGCGGCTGCGGTCATCAGCATGCCCTTCGTGGTGCTGCAGTTCATCTCGGGGGTCTTCATCCCGTTCACCCAGATGCCCGAGTGGCTGACCAACATCGCCTCGGTGTTCCCGTTGAAGTGGATGTGCCAGGGGTTCCGGGCCGTGTTCCTCGGTGACGGCGGCGTCACGCTGGAGCTGACGAAGTCGTACGAGCTGGACCGGGTGGCCCTGGTCCTGGCCGCATGGGTGGTCGGGGGCCTCGTGTTGTGCCTGACGACCTTCCGCTGGAAGGGCCGCCGGGACGGATGAGCACGGCCTGGCGCCGGAACCGGCGCTCCCTCGCCGAGGGCGTCGCCGCTCCCGGCGAGGACGGCGAGCCCGGCGCCGGCCACGCGTGGAAGGCGTTCCGCGGCTGGGAGACGCTGTACTCCGTGGTCTTGGCCGTCACGATCGCGCTCGTGTTCGCGGACGACGACCTGACCCCGGCCACCAGGACGATCGCGCTCGCGCTGCTCGGCTGCTGCGCGGCCGGGTATCTGCTCCTCGGCCGCCCAGCGCTCGGGGATGGCGGCGCCCGCGACCGCCGCGGCCTGCTCTATGTGGGCGTGATGATCGCGACCTTCGTCCCGGCCACCATCATCACGACTTCGGCGGCCATCGGGCTGTTCGCGCTCTGCCCGCAGGTGTTCATGCTCCTGCGTGACCGATACGCCGTCGCGGTACTGCTGGCGCTGAACGTCGGCCCCGTGACCATGTTCCTGGCGGCGTACGGCGCGACCGGGCAGCTCGGGTTCGTCTCCATCGTCTTGATCGGCGTCGCGTTCGCCGCCGTCCTCGGGTCGTGGATCAGCCGCATCATCACCCAAAGCACCGAACGCGCGCGGCTCATCGAGGAGCTGTCCGCCAGCCGCGCCGAGGTCGCCCGCCTGTCCGCCGAGCGTGGCGCGCTGGCCGAGCGCGAGCGGCTGGCCCATGAGATCCACGACACCCTCGCCCAAGGGTTCACCAGCATCATCATGCTCATCCAGGCCGCTGAGGCGCAGCCGGGGACGGCGCCGGGATCACGGCATCTGGCGCTTGCCGTACAGACCGCCAGGGAGAACCTGGCGGAGGCGCGCGCCCTCGTCGCGGCGCTCAGCCCGGCCCCGTTGGACGGCTCCACCCTGGATGAGGCGCTGCGGCGGCTCACCGCCCGGCTGGGCGAGGATCTCGGACTCCACGCGTCCTTCGCGGTCAAGGGCGTCTCGCGCGCGCTGCCGGCCAACACCGAGGTGGTGCTGGTCAGGGCGGCGCAGGAGGCGCTGGCCAACGTGCGCAAGCACGCCGCCGCGTCGTCCGTCCGGGTCCGCGTCGAGTACGGCGCGACCGCCGTGGCACTGGTCGTCCGCGACGACGGGCGGGGGCTGGGCGAGAACCCGCGCCCGGGGTACGGCCTGCGCGCCATGCGCACCCGCGTCGAGCAGGAGGGCGGCTCCGTGTCCGTAACCGACGCCATGTCCGTAACCGACACCCCGTCCCCACCCGGAGCCGCGTCGGTCGTAGCCGACGCCGCGTCTACCCCCGGGGCCGTGTCCATCACCGGGGCCGTGTCCATCACCGGGGCCGTGTCCGCGGCCGACGCCGTGTCCGCACCCGGCACGACCCTGACCGTCACCCTGCCCGCGGCCCCGTCGGCGCCAGGTACCCGAGATGGAGAGTGATCCTCCCGTGATTCGCCTGATGATCGTGGACGATCATCCCGTCGTGCGCGAAGGGCTGCGCGGCATGTTGGAGTCCGACCCCGGCGTCGACGTCGTCGGCGAGGCCGGATCGGGCGACGAGGCGGTCGCCCGCGCCCGCGAGCTGCGGCCGGACGTCATCCTGATGGACCTGCGCATGCCGTCGGGCGACGGCGTCAGCGCGACCAGCCGGATCCTGGCGGACCGCCCGGAGAGCCGGGTGATCGTCCTGACCACGTACGAGACGGACCAGGACATCGTGCGCGCGGTCGAGGCCGGGGCGGCGGGGTACCTGCTCAAGGACATCTCCCGGGCCGACCTGCTCGCCGCCGTCGCGTCGGCGCTGCGGGGCGAGACCGTGCTGGCCCCTTCCGTCGCCACCAGGCTCGTCACGCGGATGCGCGCGCCCGTCGCCGAGTCCCTGTCCAAGCGCGAGACCGAGGTGCTCTCGCTCGTCGCCCGGGGACTCACGAACGCGGAGATCGGGACGGTGCTCTTCATCAGCGAGGCCACCGTGAAGACCCATCTGCTCCGGGTCTTCGCCAAGCTCGGCGTCTCCGACCGCACGGCGGCGGTCACGACCGCGCTCGGCCGCGGTTTTCTGTGAGCCGTCCGGAGGCCCGTGAAAACGGCCAATCAAGATCGAATAGAGGGCCGACTTGACCGCTTTGTCAAGGAAAAGATCTTCCTTTCGGGCGCCCGAAAGCGCTAATTTATAGATACTTTCGCATAAAGGATCTTGCGTCCATAATGGTTGCTCCTGGGGGGCCATGACGGCGCGAGGTGAAGTAGTGGTGGGACGGGAATACCGGGGGATGTCAGCCGAGCAACGGCTGGCCGACCGAAGAGAGCGGTTGATCACTGCCGCATATACGTTGTTCGCCAATCCAGGCTTTCACGGCACGACGATCGAGCGGCTCTGCGCGACCGCCCGCATCTCGAACCGGGCGTTCTACGAGTGCTTCTCGGGCCGGGACGATCTCATGCGCGCGGTCTACGACCGCTGCGTCGACGAGACGCTCGCGTCCGTCTCGGCGGCCATCGAGCAGGCACCGCCCACGCTGGACGACCGCATCGTGGCGGGCATCGGGGAGTACGTCCGGTTCGTGACCAAGGACGTCCGGCGGGCGCGCGTGATGCACCTGGAGGTCCGCCGCGCGGGGGACGTCCTGAGCGTCGCACGGCAGCGCTCGGTGCACAAGTTCACCGGTGTGATCGAGCGAGCCGTCCACGACGTACGGCACCGGCCGACGCTGGAGCCGCACCTGCTCTCGCTCGGCCTGATCGGGGCCATCACGGAGCTGCTCATCGAATGGGTGCTGACCGACCCCGCACCGCCCGTGGACCGGCTCGTCGCCACGGCCATCCACATCTTCCGCAGCTCGTTCGAGACGTGACCTCGGGACGGCGGGACCGGGATCAGATCCACCCCATGTCCTGGGCGGCGCGGATCGCGGTGATGCGGTTACCGGCCCCCAACTTGCTGATGGCGTTGGACAGGTAGTTCCGTACGGTCCCCTCGGTGAGGTGCAGCGAGGCGGCGATCTGCGCCACCGACGCGCCCTTCGCCGCCAGGGCGAGGGCGTCGCGCTCCCGCTCCGTCAGCGGGCTCTCCCCCGCGGTCATCGCGGCGGCCGCCATCTCCGGATCCAGGTAGCGGCCGCCCGCGTGCACCTTACGGATGGCGCCCGCCAGCTCGTCGGCCGACGCGTCCTTGGGCACGAACCCGCGCACCCCGGCCGCGAGCGCCCGGCGCAGATATCCGGGCCGCCCGAAGCTGGTAAGGATCAGCATCGCCCTGCCGGGGAGGCTCTCCGCGACGGACAACCCGTCCATGCCCGGCATCTCGACGTCCAGCACGAGCACATCCGGCTCGTGCTCGCGTACGGCTTGGGCCACCGCGTCGCCCCGGCCCACCTGGGCGACGACCTCGATGTCGGGCTCCAGGCCGAGCAGCATCGCGACCGCCTGCCGGATGAGCCGCTCGTCGTCGGCGAGCAGGACGCGGATCACGCGCCGACCTTCGCGGGAACCGGGGCGACGGCCCGAAGGACGAACTCGCCCGACCCCGTGGGCCGGGCGTTCAGCGTGCCGCCGACCGCCGCCAGGCGCTCACCCAGGCCAGCCAGTCCGCTCCCGACATCCTCGACCGCCCGCCGCGCGACCCCGTCGTTGCGCACCTCGAGCACCGCCTCCTCCTCCGAGTGACGCACGGTGATGTCACACCGAGACGCCGAACTGTGCCGCAGGATGTTGGTCGCCGCCTCACGGACCACCCACGCGAACACCGCGGCCACGTCGTCCGGCACCCCACGGTAGGGCAGGTGGAGGTGGCAGCTCACCCCCGCCGCCTCCAGCACTCCGCGTATCGCCGCCAGTTCGGCGCCCAGGTCGAGCGTCCGGTAGCCGCGTACCGTCTCCCGCAGCTCGCGCAACGCCGTACGGGCCAGGCCGCGTACCTCGGCCATCTCGTCCCTGGCCGCTGCCGCGTCCTCGGCGGCGGACAGCCGTACGGCGAGCTCGCTCTTGACCGCTATGGCGGAGAGCTGGTGGCCGACCAGGTCGTGCAGGTCGCGGGCGAACCGCAGCCGCTCCTCGGCCACGGCCAGCCGGGCCTGCGCCTCGCGACCCGCGTGCGCCTCCTCGGCGAGCCGCCAGATCCACACCCAGAGCCGGTTGGTCCAGGGGAAGAGGGCGCACATCACCACGTAGTAGAAAGCCACGCCGGCGATCACACCGGCGACGCTCGCCTCGTCCGTCGGGAAGGTGGGGTCTCCCCCGGCCAGCGTCGAGATCACGGCCAGAGGGATCACCACCACGGCCGTACCCGCCCCGAGTGCCACCGCGGCCTTCTTGGACAGCCCGACCGCGGCGATCGACAGCCACGCCAGCGGCACGAACCCCCAGCCCAGCATCTGGGATCCGCCCACGACCATGACGAACAGGGAGAGGGGACCGGACGCCACGATCTCGCGTCGCGCGTAGCGGTGGTCCAGGACCGCGCCCGTGATCCGGAAGAAGAGCCAGCTGAACACGGCCAAGCCGACGACGGCGGGCAGGACGCGGTGCCAGCCGGTCGTGTCGGTGGCGAACCCGGCGAGCACGGCGACGCCCACGACGAACCAGACGGCGACCAACGTCACGTTCAGCGTCCATCGGACGATCTTGCGTGCGCGTCCGAGCCCATCAGCCACCATTTACTCCACTTTATCGAGACGTGACCACATCGCGGAGCCGGACCCGCGCCCCCGTACGGAGCACAGCCCGCTCGTAGATCCGGGCGGCCAGCAGCACGACGCCCACGACGGCCAGGACCATCAGCCCGGCGGAGACCAGCACCTGCCAGAAGGGGATCTCCGCGGCGGCCGACCGCACCGGCATCACCATCGACGAGAACGGCGGGACGTACGAGGCGATCGTGGCCACCACGCTCGTGGGCTCCGTGACGGAATAGAAGGCCACACCGTAGGACGCCATCATCGTCATGGTCATCGGGGTCAGGACGTTGCCGACCTCCTCCTGCCGGGAGACGAGCGACCCCAGCGCGGCGGCGAACGCGGCGAAGAACGTGTAGCCGAGCACGAACCACACGACCACGCCGGCCACGATCCCGGCCATCCCCGGCGGGAAGTCGACCGCCAGCCCGGAGGCCAGCGCGCCGCCCAGGCCCGCCACCAGCACCGCGACCAGGTTGATCAGGCCCACCGCGCCCAGGCCGAGAATCTTGCCGCCGAGGAGCTGCCAGGGCCGTACCGAGGTGAGCAGGATCTCGACGATCCGGCTGCCCTTCTCCTCGACCACGCCCATCGCGACCATCATGGGCGTACCGATGATCAGCATGAAGAGCACGATCACCAGCACGACCGCGATACCGGACCGGGTCTTCTGGTACCGCGTGTCCGCGCCGACCGACTCCATGGCGAGCGGGGTGATCTTCACTCCGGCCGAGCCGATCTGGGCCTCACGGTTGGCGCTCTGCAGCAGCAGACCGAGCTGGTCGTCGATCTCGCCGTCGGTCAGCACCCTGGTACCGCCGACGAGGGCGGCGTCCACGTCGCCGTCGAGCACCGCCCGGCGGGCCCCGGCCTCGTCGGCGTAGTCCTTCCACTCGATCGGCGTGTCACCCCAGACCGGCAACTTCTGGGAGGAGACGACACCCACCCGGTACGAGTCCGGGCCGCCCAGGAGCTTGGGCGCGAACGAGATCGCCCCCACCAGCAGCACCATGATGACGAGGCCGACGACGAATCCCTTCGACCGCACCTGGGTCCGGATCTCGCGCCCGGCCACCAACAACAGCCCGTTCACGCCACGGCCTCCTTGAAGATCTCGGTGAGCGTCGACCGCTCGACCCCGAAGTGTTCGACCCGCCCCCCGCTCATCGCGGCGCGCAGGACCCGCTGGTCGTCGTCCTCCGCCGTGACCAGCACGTCACGGCCGCCTTCGACGGTGAGCTCGCCGGGCAAGCCGTCCGCCCATCCCGGCGTGGGGTCGGCGACGACCACCCGCAGCTTGCGCCCCTCGGCCGCCCGCAGCTCGTCCACCGTGCCGCTCGCCACCATCCGCCCGGCGGAGATGATGCCGACCGAGTCGCACAGCCGCTCCACCAGATCGAGCTGGTGGCTGGAGAAGATCACCGGTACGCCGCCCCTGGCGCGCTCACGCAGCGCCTCCGCCAGGGCGTCCACCGCGATCGGGTCGAGCCCGGAGAACGGCTCGTCCAGGATGAGGACGTCAGGATCGTGGACCAGTGCGACGGCCAGCTGCACCCGCTGCTGGTTGCCCAGGGACAGCGACTCGACCGCGTCCTTCGCCCGCTCGGTGAGCCCCAGCCGCTCGACCAGCTCGGCGGTCGCCTTCCGGGAGGCCGCGGGCGACAGCCCGTGCAGCCGCCCGAAGTAGTCGATCTGCTCGGCGACCCTCATCTTCTGGTACAGGCCGCGCTCCTCCGGCATGTACCCGAACCGCCGCCGTTCGGCGAACCCCAGCGGGCCGCCCCTCCAGCGGACCTCGCCGGCGTCGGCCTGGAGAACCCCCATCACGATGCGCATCGTCGTGGTCTTCCCCGCGCCGTTCGCGCCGACGAACCCGAACATCTCGCCCGGCCGTACGGCGAAGCTCACCCGGTCGAGGGCCACCTTGCCCGTCCCGAACGTCTTGCGCAGTTCTTCTGTCTCCACCATGTGATCGATGATGTCCCGCCCGGCCCGCTGACCAGAAGACGTCGATATCAGCGCTTACGGATGACATCTGTCATCTCAGGACGATGCCGGGACAGTGGTCAGGCGAGAAACCGCGGGAGGGGGATTACGAGAGGGTTGACCGGCTTAACCGGTCCACGAAAACTGAGTTCCGATCAGGAGAACCCATAATCTACCCGTACTTTCACGGAGCCGCCCATGACCGGCCCTGCCTCTCCGGCCCTGGTGGGCCGCGACGCTCAGTTGCGCGCCCTCCTCGACGCCATCGACAGCCCACCCGCGGTGATCCTGGTGCAGGGCGAGACGGGCATCGGCAAGACGCGCCTGGTGCGGGCGGCGATCGAGCGGCTGCGCGCCGACCGCCGTATGGTGCTGCTCGGTCATTGCCACCAGCTCAGGGAGCCGTTCCCGTACGGCCCGGTGTTCGACGCGCTGCGCCACGCGGCCGCCGTGCTCCCCTCCGGCGGCCGGCTCAATCCTGTGACCGGGGCACTGCGCGGCTACCTGCCCGAGTTGGTCGAGCACCTGCCGCCCGTCCCCTCGCCGCCGCTCAACGACGTACGTGCCGAGCGGCACCGCCTGTTCCGCGCCGTGCACACGCTGCTCACCGCCGCCGCGCCCGCCACGCTCGTCGTCGAGGACCTCCACTGGGCCGACGACGGCACCCGCGACCTGCTGCGCTTCCTCACCGACCAACCGCCGGAGGACCTGACGCTCGTGGTGACGTTCCGCAGGGAGGACCTGCCCGTGCCCGACCTGCCGTTCGGCCACGCCTACCGCCGCCAGCCCGGTGTGCGCAGCGAGGTGATCTCGCTGGCCCCGCTCGACGTCCACGCCGTACGAAGCCTGACCAGCGCGCTCCTCGGCGGCGCCCCGGTGCCGCAAGCCTTCGCCACCAGACTGCACGAGCGCACCGCCGGAGTGCCGTTCGTGATCGAGGAGGTGGTGCGCTCCTTGCTCGACGGCGAGGGCCGGCTACCCGGCGGCGAGGAAGCACCCGGGGTCCTCGACCGCACCCCCGTGCCACTGCTGCTGCGCGAGGCGATGACCGAGCGGCTCGACGGGTTGTCCCCCGCCGCCCTGCGCGTCGTCCACGCGGCGGCCGTACTCCGGATGCCCGCCGACGAACCGCTGCTCGCCGCGGTGTCCGGCGCCCAGGACGGCGCCCACTTCGGCGGTCGCCCCGACTCCGACACACCGGACGCGGGCGCGCACGAAAGCGGCCTGTCGGAGGCGCTGAAAGCGGGCGTCCTGCTTGAACACCCCGACGGCCAGTACGGCTTCCGGCACACCCTCGCCCAGCAGGCCGCCTACGACGCGATCCGGGGGCCGGATCGGCGGCTCATCCACCGGCGGGCGATGGCCGCGCTCGCCGCGCTCGACCCGCCACCACTGGTCCAGCTCGCCTACCACGCCAGGCGGGCGGGCGACCTGGACGCCTGGCGGCGCCACGGTGAGGCGGCCGCCGACCACGCCGCCGCCGTCGGGGACGCGCCGCTCGCGGTCGAGGTGCTCGAAGGGATGCTGGCCGACCCGAAGCTGCCGCGCGACGCCCGCGGTCCGCTCGCGCTGCGGCTGAGCAGGGTCGCCGTGATCGGCCTGTCGTACCGGCGTGTCGTGCGGCTGCTGCGGCACCTGCTGTCGGACGACTTCCTGTCCCGCCACGTCCGCGGTGAGGCGCGGCTCAACCTGGGCGTGCTGCTGGCGAACCAGGCGGGCGCGAACGCGGCGGGACGGCAGGAGATCCTCGCCGCGCTGCCCGACCTGCGCGACCGGCCCGATCTGGCCGCCCGCGGCCTGGCCCTGCTGGGGCTGCCCGCGTTCGGCGGCGAGCCGCTGGCCGCCCACGAGGCGTGGATGGACGAGGCGGAGAGGCTGCTCGCGTCCGTCGAGAACCAGGACCCCGAGCTGGCGGCCGCCGTCCAGGCCAACAAGGTCAGCATGGCCATGCTGGTGGGCTCGCCCGCCGCGTTCACGCTCGCCTCCGCGCTGCCGGAGAGCCATCCGTCGGCGGCGGTGCGCAGGCAGGCGGCGCGGGCGTACTCGAACCTGTGCGACGCGGCGATGGCGCTCGGCCACTATCGCGCGGCCGAGAAGTTCGCGGCCGACAGCAGGAGGATCTCCGACGAGAGCGGCGCGTTCTACACGATGTACATGCTGGATATGTCGGCGATCAGGTTCGACTGGCTCACCGGACGGTGGAGGGGGCTGCGGGAGCGCGCGGCCGCGGCGGTGGAGGTAGCGGTGGAGGCGCCGCTGCTCGCCGTGGAGGCGCGGCTGGTGCTGGGTATGCTCGCGCTGGCCAGGGGCGAGTGGCAGGAGGCCGGAGAGCAGCTCGAAGCGACGGGCCTGCGTGACCGGGACGGGGAGTTCATGCCCGCGACCGCGCCGGCGTCCGCCGGCCTGATCGAGCTGCATCTGGCCCGCGACGCGCTGGACACCGCGCTGTCCGAGACCGAATGGGCGCTGGGCCGGCTGCGGCGCAAGGGCGTGTGGGTGTGGGGCGACCAGGTCGTCCCACCGGCGGTGGCGGCGCTGCTCAGGGCCGGACGTGGGGGCGAGGCGGCCGACCTGGTGGCGGAGTTCGGAGCGGGCATCGAAGGCACGAGCGCGCCGTCCGCGTTCGCGGCGCTCGACCTGGCGCGCGGCGCGCTGGCCGAGCACGAGGGCCGGGGCGAGGAGGCTGCGGGACACTACGCGCGGGCGAACACGGCCTATGAGGGGATGCCCCGCCCGCACGCGGCCGCGCGGGCGGCGGAAATGGAGGCGGGTGCCCGCCTCGGCTTCGGCGAGCGTGAGGAGACCGGCAGGCTCATCGCCAAGGCCGTCGAGCGGTACACGGCCCTCGGCGCCACCCGCGACGCGGCCCGCTGCCGCCGCCTGCTGCGGGAGATCGGCGCGGCCGGACCGGCGCGCAGACCGAGGAAGACGGGCGGCGTCCTGTCCCCCCGAGAGGCCGAGGTGGCCAGGCTGGTGGCGCAGGGCCGCACCAACAGGGAGATCGCCGAGGTGCTGTTCCTGTCCCGCCGCACCGTGGACACCCACGTCGCCCGGGTGCTGCAGAAGCTCGGCGTGCGCACCCGCAACGACGTGCGCGAGCCCCGGCCGGACGACCGGCCGGGGCCCGACTACTAGCCGGAATCAGACGGTGATGCTCCAGGAGTCGAGGTAGCCCTCCGCACCGAGGTAGACGTCCTCGATGTCGAGCACCCATTTGCCGGACGCCTGCTGGTTCACGGGGATCGAGAAGGTCTTGGTGCCGTAGGGGACGCAGGTCGTGCCACCGTACGCGTCCACTATGTACCAGGTGCCATTCGGGCCCCTGAGCCAGATGTCCAGGTCCTCACCACACTGGTGACTGATGGTGATGGACAGCTTGACCGGCGACACCGCCGAGCCCGACGCCGTCGAGGTGATCGTGCTCTGGGCGTTGTCCCAGTCGTAGATCTGGACGTCCGTGTTGTTGGTGAACGTCCTGCCGCCCGAGGTGCCCTGGACGGTCAGTGTGTACGTGGCGGTGTGGGTACCGGTCTCACCGGTGCCCGTCACCGTCACGGTGTACGTGTCGGCCGGTGTGGTGGCCGAGGTCGAGATCGTCAGGGTGGACGAGGCGCCCGACGTCACGGACTGCGGGGTGAAGGAGGCCGAGGCCCCGGTCGGCAGGCCGCTCGCGGACAGGTTCACCGTCTGCGCGGTGCCCGCCGTGGTGGTGGTGCCGATCGTGGTCGTGGCCTGCGCGCCCGCCTGGACCGTCCCGGACACCGGGTTGGCGCTCATCGAGAAGTCGCGGCTCGGCGTGGTGGTGCCGACCGACTGCTTCCAGACCGCGTACATGGCCGCGTCGGCCGCCCGGTCGAGGATGGTGTCGTTGATGTTGCTCGTTGTGTCGCACGAGGAGTGGTAGCAGGAGTCGTACGCCCGGCCCGCGGTGCCGCCCCACTTGGTCGCCTGGGCCGACGTCTTGGTGTAGCTCGCGCCGGCCGCCACGCCGGAGCTGGCAATGCCCGCGTTGCTGAAGGAGGCGTCGTCGGAGCGGCCCACGCCCTCAGTGTCCTCCTCGGGCTGCAGGCTCAGCGCGTCGTAGAACTCCTTCAGGTACTGCGCGGCGGTGGTGGAGATGTTGTTGATGAAGTAGCCGCCGTTGGTCGAGCCCACCATGTCGTAGTTGTAGTAGACCTTGATCTTCGACCGGTCGGTGGAGTTTAGTGAGTTGACGTAGAAGGCCGAGCCGTTCAGACCCTGCTCCTCGTCGGTCCACCAGCCGAACCGCACGTGCTTGGCCAGGGTGGGGTTCTTGCTCGCCATGGTCAGCGCGACCTCGAGGAGGGCGGCCGAGCCCGAGCCGTTGTCGTTGATGCCAGGGCCGGCCGAGACGCTGTCGAGGTGCGCGCCGGACATGATGACCTGGTTCTCGTCACCGCCGGGCCAGTCCGCGATCAGGTTCGGACCGGCTCCGCTGGTGCATCCCGAGGTGCAGCTCTGCCTGGTCACGGTGTAACCCGCGGCCTTCAGCCTGTCCTCGATGTACGTCACCGACTGCAGGTAGCCGTTGCCGGTGGACCTGCGGGTGCCGCCGTTGCTCGTGGCGATGCTCTGGAACTGCGTCAGGTGGCTCTTGACGTTGGTGAGGCTGACGTCAGGCGGCTCGCTGCCGCTGACCGACCCCACCTGCAGGGTGTAGGTGGCGCTGTGCGAGGTCGAGCCGGTTCCCGTCACCGTGATCGAGTACGAGCCCGTCGCGGTGGAGGAGGCGACGGACAGCGTCAGCGTCGAGGAGCTGCCCGAGGTCACCGATGACGGGTTGAAGGAGGCCGTGACGCCGCTGGGCAGGTTCGTCGCGGTGAGGGCGACCGTCTGGGCGGAGCCCGAGGTCGTCTGCGTGTTGACCGTGACCGTCGCCTGCCCGCCCGGCTGCCCGCTGCCGGAGGACGGGTTGAGCGATAGCGAGAAGTCGTTGCTCGCGGTGCCGCAGGCGGGCTCGTTCGACTCCGCCGCCACGCTGACCGCGTTCCACGCCGCCTTGGTGGTGTTGCACTCGGCACTGTTGGCGCCGAACAGCTCGATGGCCGCCGCCACGGACGCGGCGCGGACGTTGGTGTAGCGCCACGTCGATGTCTTACGGCCCAGCGCCCCCATGTAGATCTTGCCGGCGTTCTGGATGCCGACGCCGGTCACCGACGACGGCCCGCCGGAGCAGACCGGGCTGGACGGCTTGCCGCCGCCGGGGTTGCTGCCCTCGGCGAGCAGGTAGAACCAGTGGTTCAGCGGCCCGGCCGCCGAGTGGACCTCGGTGTTCGGGATCGAGGACGAGTAGCAGTTCGGGTCGCCGAGCGCGCTCGGGTTGTACATGTTGCGGATCGGTCCGTCGCCGACGAGATCGACCTCCTCGCCGACCAGATAGTCCGGCGGATCGTTCGGGTTGTTGGCATAGTGCTCGGTCAGCACACCGAAGATGTCGCCGGTGGCCTCGTTGAGCCCGCCGTTCTCGTTGCTCGATCCCGCGCCGCCCGAGGTCGTCTGGAAGATCGCGTGACCGAACTCGTGCGCCACGACGTCGATGTTCGTGGCCTGTCGGGCGTTGTCCTGGCTGTGGCCGAAGTTGGTGGTGCTGCCGTCCCAGTACGCGTTGACGTCACTCAGCCCCACCCTGACGGGGAAGCCGTTGCCCGAGCCGTCGATGCCGTTGCGGCCGAGCCAGTCGCGCAGCATGTCCCACTCGCGCTGGACGCTGTAGAGGGCGTCCACACAGGCCGTCTCCAGGTTGGTGCCCGAGCCGTTACCCCAGGAGTCGTCCGTACCGGTGTAGGCCGAACCGTTCTGACCGCCGCACTTGATGCCGGGCCTGCTCGTGTCGGTCATCGAGTACGAGTTGCCCGAGCCGCTCGTGCCGACGGTGACCTGGCCGTAGTAGTAGCCGTTGCCCGTACCCTCGCGGACCAGGTCGACGGCGTCGGCGACCTTGCCGGTCTGGGCGTCCACGTAGACGCGCTGGACGCTGGGCTTGCCGTTGGCCAGGCCTGAGACGGTCGCCTCCCACGCGAGCCGCGGCATCTCGCCCCAGGCCAGCACGACCAGGCGGGGCTCGGTGGAGTCGTCCACGCGGGACAGCCGGGACTTCGCCACCGCGCCGGCCCGCGCGACGCCGATCTTGGGGGTGGTCGGGACGTCGGCCGTGATGGTTCCCGTCGCCGCCACGGTGTCGCGGACGTGTCCGGCGGCGTCGGTGACGACGACCGCGTCGCCGCCGACCGTCGGCAGCCCCTTGTACGTGCGCTCGTAGGCGACGAAGTGCATGTCGCCCGCGCCCGGCGTCACCGCCGTACGGCGGTATGCCTCGTCGGGTCCCTTGCGCAGCTTGTCGAGGCCATCGGCGACGGCCTTGTCCGCTACTGCCGCAGCGGCGGACGCTGGGTCCGCCTTGGCGATCGACGCGGGGTCCGCGGTGATGCGCACGGGGGCCTTGTACCGGTCTTTCGAGGGGCCCGGTGGGGCGGCGCTGGCCGGTGCGGCCAGCATGACCATCGACGCGGCGGTGGCCACGCCGACAGCGGCCGCGAGTAGGCGCTTCACGCTGTCGTGCTCCTTTCGGCGGTTTCCCGGACCCGACCGCCGGTGGGCGCGCACGACCGGCGCGTTGAGGACCATCAGGCGACGAGACGGGGAATTGGGGGGGTGAAAGAACATGACATGTCAGTGAACGAAGGCTTTCGTTCACTGCCGCCAGACGCTAAGCCCCGCTCCACCGCGTGGACATCCGTATCGCCATCGGTAAGCGATACCGATAATTCGACGACGCTGGTCACACGCGATCGCTGCTCCGGCCCCGAGCCGCGGGCCCGCTAGCGCAGGAAACGTCCGGAGCCGGGTCGGGGGTCGCCACCCGGCAACGGTCGATGTCAGCGATCAGGACGGCACCGGCCGTGTCGCTACGCTGATCCGTATGACGCGTGCTGACAACGACAAGCCGGTCGTCCTGTCGAAGATCTATACCAAGACAGGCGACGACGGCACCACCGCTCTCGGGGACATGAGCCGTACGACCAAGACCGACCCCAGGCTGGCCGCCTACGCCGACGTGGAGGAGGCCAACGCCGCCATCGGAGCCGCGCTGGCGCTCGGTCCGCTCCCCGAGGACATCACCACCACGCTGACCCGGGTGCAGAACGAGCTCTTCGATCTGGGGGCGGACCTGTGCACCCCGGTCACGGAGAACCCCGAGTATCCCCCGCTGCGGGTGGAGGCGTCCTACATCACCTGGCTGGAAGAGCAGTGCGACCGGTTCAACGAGGAGTTGAAGCCGCTGCGCAGCTTCATCCTGCCCGGTGGAACCCCCGGGGTCGCGCTCCTGCACCTCGCCCGCACGACGGTACGCCGGGCCGAGCGGTCCACCTGGGCCGCGCTGGAGGTCCACGAGGACATGAACCCGCTGACGGCGAAATACCTCAACCGGTTGTCGGACCTGATGTTCATCCTGTGCCGTGTCGCGGCCGCCGGCGACGAGATCCTCTGGGTCCCGGGATCGACTCGGCGTTGAACAGCGCTCGCTCCGCTGCCATGAACGCTTACGGTGCGCAACCATCACGCTCGGGGCGCGGCGGGGAAGTAACCGACGAGCGAGTGGGCGAGGAACGAGTCCCGAGCGAGGAGGGCACGAGCCGACTTCGGGCGCCCCGAGCCCGCGCGAGCGAAGCGAGCGCCGTAAACGCGGCTACGCGGCGTCGAGGTGGGCGCTGGGTGGGGCGGATTCGAGCCAGGCGAGGAAACCGGTGAGGGCGTCCTCGCTCATGGCGAGGGCGAGCGCGCCGCGCTCGGCCGAGCACTCGACGGTCCAGTAGCCCTCGGGCCCCTCACCGGTGCCGAGCCTCCTGCGCCGGGAAACCGTGAGGCCGCGCCTCGCGATTGCGTGGCGCGGCCTCAGGCGGAGTCCGAAGAACGGGATCCAGTGCAGCTCTCCCCCGGCGTAGCGGGCTACGCCGGCTTTCCAGCCCTGGTTGCCCGTGCGTACCCGACAGACGACAGTGCCCCGGCTCCGGGCCAGGGCGATACCGCGTACGACGAGGAGGGCAGCGACAAGAGATACGCCTGCGAGAACGTCGAGCGCCGTCATCGCCGCCCTCCTTCACAAAAGAATCAAACCTCTTCCCCGGCTGCGCGCAGCCGGGCCCTGGCACGCTTGGCCGCGAGACGGATGTCCGCGTCCTCCTGGCCGGCCTCGATCGAGGCCTGCGCCCGCTGCAGCGCGTCCCGGGCGGCGGCGACGTCGACCTCGGAGCCGAGTTCGGCGGCCTCGGCCAGGATCGACACATCGTTGTTCGCGACCGAGATGAACCCGCCGTGGACGGCGGCCACCAGGTCACTCTCGCCGCCGCGCTTGACGCGCAGCACACCGCCCTCGACGAGAACGCCGAGCACAGGAGCGTGTTCCGGCATAATACCGATCTCGCCGTCCACGGTCTTCGCAATCACCATGTCGGCTTCGCCCGACCAGATCTCACGTTCCGGCGACACGACGCCAACGCGAAGCTTTGCCACTTCTGGCTCCCTTTCGATAGACGCCTGTACGGCTCACGCGGAGCCGTACAGGCGTCGGAGGCGTCTTAGCGCTCGAGTTCCTTCGCCTTCGCGATGGCCTGGTCGATGCCGCCCACCATGAAGAACGCCTGCTCGGGCAGGTGGTCGTACTCACCGGCGCAGAGGCCCTTGAAGGAGGCGATGGTCTCGTCCAGCGGCACGAACTCGCCCGGCTGGCCGGTGAACGCCTCGGCGGCGTACATCGGGTGCGAGAGGAACCGCTCGATACGGCGGGCCCGGTTGACCGTGACCCGGTCCTCCTCGGAGAGCTCGTCGATGCCCAGGATGGCGATGATGTCCTGCAGTTCCTTGTACTTCTGCAGGATCCGCTTGGTCTCCTGGGCCACCGCGTAGTGCTCGTCGCCGACGACCTGCGGGTCGAGGATCCGCGAGGAGGAGTCGAGCGGGTCCACCGCGGGGTAGATGCCCTTCTCCGAGATCGGACGCGAGAGCACCGTCTGGGCGTCGAGGTGCGCGAACGCGTTGTGCGGCGCCGGGTCGGTGATGTCGTCCGCGGGGACGTAGATCGCCTGCATGGAGGTGATCGAGTGACCGCGGGTCGAGGTGATGCGCTCCTGGAGCACACCCATCTCGTCGGCCAGGGTCGGCTGGTAACCCACCGCGGACGGCATACGGCCGAGCAGGGTAGACACCTCGGAGCCGGCCTGGGTGAACCGGAAGATGTTGTCGATGAAGAGCAGCACGTCCTGCTTCTGCACGTCGCGGAAGTACTCCGCCATGGTCAGAGCGGACAGGGCGACCCGGAGACGGGTGCCCGGCGGCTCGTCCATCTGGCCGAAGACGAGCGCCGTGTCCTTGAGGACGTTGGCCTCCTCCATCTCCAGCCAGAGGTCGTTGCCCTCACGAGTGCGCTCGCCGACGCCCGCGAACACCGAGGTGCCCGAGAACTTCAGCGCGACGCGGCGGATCATCTCCTGGATCAGAACGGTCTTGCCGACGCCCGCGCCGCCGAACAGACCGATCTTGCCGCCCTTGACGTACGGCGTGAGCAGGTCGATGACCTTGATGCCGGTGGGCAGCATCTCGGTGCGCGACTCGAGCTGGTCGAACGCCGGGGACGGACGGTGGATGCCCCACTTCTCGGTGACCTGGAGCGACGCGGTCGGCACGTCCAGCGCCTCGCCGAGGGCGTTCCAGACGTGGCCCTTGACGACGTCGCCGACCGGCACCGAGATCGGCTTACCAGAGTCGGTCACCGCGGCGCCGCGCACGAGGCCGTCGGTGGGCTGCATGGAGATGGCCCGGACCAGGTTGTCACCCAGGTGCTGGGCGACCTCCATGGTCAGGGTCTTGGTCTCGTCGCCGACGGTGACGTCGACGTTCAGAGCGTTGTAGATGTCCGGCATCGCCTCGACGGGGAACTCCACGTCGACGACGGGACCCGTGACGCGCGCCACGCGACCAACGGTGGCCACGGCGGTCTCAACAGTCATTGTGGTTACTCACTCTTTCCCCGCTGCGGCGTCAGCGAGCGCGTTGGCGCCACCGACGATCTCGCTGATTTCCTGGGTGATCTCGGCCTGCCTCGCCTGGTTCATCTGCATGGTGAACACGCGGATGAGCTCGTTGGCGTTGTCGGTCGCCGACTTCATGGCCCGGCGACGCGAGGCCTCTTCCGACGCCGCGGACTGGAGCAGCGCGTTGAAGATGCGCGACTCCACGTACCGCGGCAGCAGCGAGTCGAGCACCTCTGCGGCGTTCGGCTCGAACTCGAAGTACGGCGGGATCGTGTCGGTGGACTCGGCCTCCGACTCGACGACCTCCAGCGGCAGGATGCGCCTGACCACGACGTTCTGCGTGAGCATCGAGACGAACTCGGTGGAGACGATGTGGATCTCGTCGATCCCGTTCTCCTCCTTGAACGACTCGATCAGCGTGTCGGCGATCGCCTTGGCGTCGGCGTACGACGGCCTGCGCGAGAAGCCCTCCCAGCGGCCGCCCATCTTGCGACTGCGGAAGGTGTGCCAGGTGACACCCTTGCGGCCGACGACGAACGGCACGGCGCGGATGCCGCGCTCCTCCAGGAGGCCGCGCAGGGCCTCCGCCTCACGGAGGATGTTGGCGTTGAAGCCGCCGCAGAACCCGCTGTCGCTGGTGACGATCAGCACGCCCGCGCTGGACGGCTTCTCCTTCTCGACGGTCAGCGGGTGATCGACGCTCGCCGTGTTGCTGACGACGCCGGACACCGCCCGCGTGATCTCCTGCTCGTACGGCACCGCCGCCTGCATGCGCTGCTGCGCCTTGACGATGCGCGACGACGCGATCAGCTCCTGCGCGCGGGTGATCTTCGCCGTGGACTTGACCGACTTGATCCGCCGCCGCAGCAATCTCAGCTGGGCACCCATGGGCTACTTCTTCTCGGTCTTGCGGACGTGCTTGACGATCTTCTCCTGGCCGACCTCTTCGGCCTCCAGGGCCTCGACCGGGACGTCCCTGACCAGCAGCTCACCCGACGAGGTGGTGAAGCCCTTCTTGAACTCCGTGATCGCGTCCTTGAGGACGGTGATCGTGTCGTCCGAGAGGTCCTTGGTCTCGCGGATGCTGTCGAACACACCCTTGGCCTGGCTGGACAGGTAGTCCAGGAACTCGCCCTCGAAGCGGCGGATGTCCTCGACCGGGACGTCGTCCAGCTCACCGGTGGTGCCGGCCCAGATGGAGACGACCTCCTTCTCGACCGGGAAGGGGCTGTACTGCGCCTGCTTGAGCAGCTCGACCAGGCGCTGGCCGCGCTCGAGCTGCGCCTTGGACGCGGCGTCGAGGTCGGACGCGAAGGCGGCGAAGGCCTCCAGGTCGCGGTACTGGGAGAGCGCCAGACGGAGCGTGCCGGCGACCTTCCTCATCGCCTTGCTCTGCGCCGAGCCACCGACTCGGGAGACCGACACGCCGACGTTGATGGCGGGGCGGACACCGGCGTTGAACAGGTCGGTCTCGAGGAAGACCTGGCCGTCGGTGATGGAGATGACGTTGGTCGGGATGAACGCCGAGACGTCGTTGCCCTTGGTCTCGATGACCGGGAGACCGGTCATCGACCCGGCGCCCATGGCATCGGAGAGCTTGGCGCAGCGCTCCAGCAGACGCGAGTGCAGGTAGAAGACGTCACCGGGGTACGCCTCACGGCCCGGCGGACGACGCAGCAGCAGCGACACGGCGCGGTAGGCGTCGGCCTGCTTGGTCAGGTCGTCGAAGACGATCAGGACGTGCTTGCCCTGGTACATCCAGTGCTGGCCGATGGCCGAGCCGGTGTAGGGGGCGAGGTACTTGTAACCCGCGGGGTCGGACGCCGGAGCGGCGACGATGGTGGTGTACTCCATCGCGCCCGCCTCCTCGAGGCGGCCCTTCACCTGGGCGATCGTGGAGCCCTTCTGGCCGACGGCGACGTAGACGCAGCGGACCTGCCGGGTCGGGTCGCCGGAGAGCCAGTTCTCCTTCTGGTTCAGGATGGTGTCCACGGCGATCGCGGTCTTGCCGGTGCCACGGTCACCGATGATCAGCTGGCGCTGGCCACGGCCGATCGCGGTCATGGCGTCGATCGCCTTGATGCCGGTGGCGAGGGACTCCTTGACCGGCTGGCGCTGCACGACCGACGGGGCCTGCAGCTCCAGGGCGCGGACGCCCTCGGACTCGATCGCGCCCTTGCCGTCCAGCGGGTTGCCCAGCGGGTCGACGACGCGGCCGAGGAAGTTGTCACCGACGGGAACGGAAAGGACCTCGCCGGTGCGGCGAACCTGCTGCCCTTCCTCGATCTTGCTGAAGTCGCCCAGGATAACGACACCGATCTCCCGGACGTCCAGGTTCAGTGCCAGGCCACGCGTGCCGTCCTCGAACTCGAGCAGCTCGTTCGCCATCGTCGAGGGCAGGCCGGAAACATGGGCGATGCCGTCGCCACAGTCGACGACGGTCCCGATCTCCTCGCGCGCGGCACCTTCCGGCTCGTACGCCTGGACGAAGCGCTCAAGCGCGTCCCGGATCTCGTCCGGCCGGATCGTAAGCTCCGCCATCTCTCTTCTGTCTCCCTATTCGCCTAGCCGGCCAACCGGCGGCGGACTTCTTCGATACGTCCAGCGATGGTGCTGTCGATCAGATCGTCACCGATCTGGACCGAGAACCCACCGAGCACCTTGGGATCCACCTCGACGTTCAGGTGGACGTCACGGCCGTACGTGTTGCTCAGCCAGGCGGCGAGGCGCTGCTTCTGGCCATCGCCGAGCGGTACGGCACAACGCACCAGCCCGACCAGACGCTGCCGCTGCTGGGCGACGATCCAGCCGTACTCGTCGAGGCCTGCCTCCAGGCTACGTCCTCGCGGGTGTGCGGAAAGCTGCGTGACCAGGCGCAGGGTGGAGGGCGCGACCTTGTCCGCCAGCAGGCCGGCGAGCAGCTCCCGCTTACGCTCCCCCGGAACGGCGGCGTCGCTCAGCACGCGCCGCAGATCCGGGTTCGCCGCGAGGATGCGGCCGAACCGGAACAGCTCGTCCTCGACGTCGTCGAGCCGACTCTGGCTCTCGGCCTCGGCCGCGCTGGCCACCACCGACAGCCGCTCCAGGGCGTCGGCGAGGTCACCGCTCCGCGACCACTTGGCCTCGACGGCCGCGACCGTCGTCTCCAGCGCGGGCTCGCTCACCTTGCCGGCCAGCAGCGCCCGTACGGCCTGGGCCTTCTGCTCGGCGGGTCGCGAAGCGTCGGAGAAGCCGCGGCGCAGCCCGTGCTCGCGGTCGAACAGGTCGGCCACCGCGCTGAGCTCATCGGCCAGCGTGCCCAGGTCGGCTGACCCGGCCACGCTGTTGAACCGCTCTTCGACCTCTGCCAGCGAGGCCCTGCTCAGGCCGCGCATCAGCGGACCGCCTGCGACGTTCCCTCGAGCTCCTCAAGGAACCTGTCGACGACGCGCCGCTGGCGGGCCTCGTCCTCAAGGGACTCGCCCACGATGCGACCGGCGAGGTCGGTGGAGAGGCGGCCGATCTCGCCGCGCAGCTGGGCGAATGCCTGCTGCCGGTCGGCCTCGATCTGGGCGTGGGCGGCCTGGATGAGGCGGCGAGCCTCCTCCTGGGCCTCCTCGCGCAGCTCGGCCTTGATCTGGGCGCCCTGCTCGCGCGCCTCTTCCCGCAGCCGGGCCGCCTCCTGACGGGCCTCGGCAAGCTGGGCGCGGTACTGCTCCAGCGTGCGCTGGGCCTCGGCCTGGGCGTCCTCGGCCTTCTTGATGCCGCCCTCGATCGCCTCCGTACGCTCGTTCAGCGTCTTCTGGATGCGCGGCGTCAGGATCTTCCCGACGACGACGAGGACGAGAAGGAACGAGAAGACGCCGACGACGAGCTCGTACAGGTGCGGCATGATCGGGCTGTTGCCCTCAGCCGCGAGAAGCGTAGCTGCCGCTTTCATGGATGCAGCCTTCCGTCAGGGGTCTTCCGTCAGTAGATGAACGGCGCAACGAGGCCGATCAGTGCGAGGGCCTCGACGAGAACGAAGCCGAGGAGCATGTTCTGCCGGATCAGGCCGTACGCCTCGGGCTGGCGCGCGATGGCCTGAAGGCCGTTGCCGAAGATGAGACCGACGCCGATGCCGGGGCCGAGGGTGGCAAGCCCGTAACCGATGGAACCGATGTGGCCAGTGACCTCAGCGAGAACGCTCATTGCTTTTCCTTTACTGGACGGCCGGTGCAGGGTGTCACCGGTCTGGACTAGGCGGGAAGGGGTCTTAGTGCTCGGCGTGCAGGGAGCCGCCGATGTACATGGCGGCGAGCAGCGCGAACAGGAAGGCCTGCAGGAACTGGATGAACAACTCGAAGCCGGTCATGGCGATCGTGAAGAGAACACCCAGCACTCCCACCGGCGCTCCGAGCGGGGTCAGCTTCTCGAAGAGGAACCAGAAGCCGACCATGCTGAAGAACGCGAGGATGATGTGACCGGCGAACATGTTCGCGAACAGTCGCACCGCGTGCGTGAAGGGGGCGACGATCATGTTCGAGAGGAACTCGATCGGAGCCAGCAGGAAGTAGATCGGCTTGGGCAGCCCGGGCGGGAACATCATGTTCTTGAAGTAGCCGAGCGCACCCTGGTGCTTCATGCCCAGGAAGATCTTCATGCCGTAGACCACCAGCGCCAGCACGATGGGGAACGCGATGTGCGAGGCGACCGGGAACTGCATGACGGGGACGACGCCCATCAGGTTCCAGATCCAGACCAGGAAGAAAAGGCTGAGCAGCAGGCCCATGTAGCGATCGGCGTCCTTGCCCAGGAACGGGCGTGCCACCTGGTCCCGCACGAACATGTAGCCGTACTCGCCGATGTTCTGCACGCCCCGCGGCACCAGCTTGGGGTTGGCGAAGGCCGACCAGCAGAAACCGATGACGACCACCGAGCTCAGGAGAGCGAGCAGCACCGGCTTCGTCAGCCAGAAGGGAGCCCCGTCCCAGAGCGGGGGGAATTCGAACAGTTCAAGCCCCGGGGCCTTGAACTCGTCGGCGGCGAGAACCGTCAGCGCGCTCACGCGGCGTTCCCTTCAACGTGGTGATGGATCAGAATGGCTTGCCCAGAGGGGTGACCGTCAGCTGAGTTCAGCGACCGTACTTCACGTAGACGAGGTAGATCGCGAGCACTACCCCGGTGAGGATGCCTATGGGAATGAAGGCATGCACGCCAGTCCAGCGGCTCAGCAACCAGCCGGAGCCGCCCCAGATAATCATTCCCGAGATCAGATAGCTGGGAATCGACCAGGCGGCGTTGGCGAAGTCGCGGCCGTCCTGTTCGGGGCTGCGCTCCATTTCGCTCATCGCGGGCACGACGATAGCAGGCGAGGAGCGGACTAGTCATATCGGACTGCTCCATGAGCATGGTCACGGGGAGCATGGTCACGGGTGTCCCTGCCCGGAGATCCGGGCCTCGGGCTCGACGTAGAGCAGTTTCAGCTTCATGAAGCCGCGCATCTCACCCACGGTCCACGCGACGGTGCAGGCGACGACGGTCAGCGCGAACGCGCGCGGGTGGAAAGCGGTGGCGCTCTCGAATGCCTTCAGCAGGGCGATGATGAGCAGGACCTTCACGGCATAGGTCGCGACCGCGGCCATCATCATCATCGCGGGCGAGATCCGCCCCGCCCAGGAGACCGCGGCCAGGCCGACGGTGAAGAAGACACCGACCAGCGCGATGCCGATGAGCGCGCCGAACGCGCCCTGAAGTCCGGCGAAGATCACCGCGACGACCACGGCGACCAGGCCCACCGCGAGGGTGGGGATGGCGGCGCCCTTGAGCACGCGCACGTCGTTGGCCTGCATCGGAACTCCATCAACCGGTTATCAAGCGAGCGATTGCTTCCTAGGGGATTCCAGCATATGAAACCCCTGCTAGTGAAAGCTATCACAAGCTCGGCGGGGGCTGCCTTTACCTGCCTGTTCGTCGGCAGGTGTTCACAGTGTCGTCGCCCGCGCGCGTGTCGTGGCGCTCGCGGCCGCCGTACCCGGGTCGGACGGATCCGTGGTTCCGATCCCGGAGGCGTGACCGCCCGGAAGGTGCGCGCCCCCCTGCCCCGGTTCGCCCTTGTCACGTGCGCGCTTGTCACGCCGCCCGCCCTTGCGCGACCTCCATCGCGGCGAGGCCATCATGATCAGTACGGCGATCGCCAGCACCACGGTCAGCGGGAACACGATCAGCGGAACGCCGCCGATCGACAGTCCTACCAGTGTGAACGAGAACAGGAACGTCCAGCCGTACATGATCAGAACGCTGCGGCGCTGCGAGTGGCCGATGTCGAGCAGGCGATGGTGCAGATGGCCGCGGTCGGGCGCGAACGGCGACAGGCCGGCGGACGTCCTGCGGACCACCGCCATGACCAGATCGAGCAGCGGAAGGATCATGACCGCGATCGGCAGCAGGAGCGGCAGCACGACCGGGAACTTGTTCATCCGGTCGATGGCGCCGGAGTCGACCGACGAGATGATGGTGATCAGCGAGGTGGCGAGGAGCATCCCGATCAGCATCGCCCCGGTGTCACCCATGAAGATCTTGGCCGGGTTGAAGTTGTGGGGCAGGAAGCCCAGGCACATCCCGATCAGGATCGCCGCGATGGCCGCCGTCACGTTGATGCGGGATCCGCTGCTGTCCTGGGAGAGCGCGATGGAGTAGGCGAAGGTCGCGAGCGCGGCGATCCCCACGATGCCCGCGGCGAGGCCGTCCAGGCCGTCCACGAAGTTGACCGCGTTGATCACGACCACCACGATCATGATCGTGATGATCGTGCGCAGGTTGGGGTCGAGCCCGGTCGAACCGCCCATGTCCTTGGGCAGCGGCAGCCAGGGCAGGTACATCCCGAAGTAGACGAGCAGGCCACCCGCCGCGACCTGCCCACCGAGCTTGACCAGGGCGTCCATGCCGAGCCAGTCGTCCAGGAACCCGGTCAGCACGATCACCCCGCCCGCGACGAGCAGGGCCGTCACCGTCTGCCCCGCCTGTTCGGTGGCGAGCGCGCCCCCGACGTAGGGCAGATGTGTCGCGAGTAACAGTCCGGCGGCCATCCCGCCGAACATCGCCAGGCCGCCCAGTCTCGGGATCGGCACCTTGTGCACGTCCCGCTCCCGCACCTCCGGGGCCGCGCCGATGCGCAGTGCGAACACCCGGACCGGAGGCACCAGCAGGTAGGTGACCGCGGCCGTGACGAGCGCCAGGAGCAGATATTCGCGCACGGACCTAGTTTCTCGCTTGGGCGGACCAGTTGTGACGGGAAAACGTCGCGAAACGCCTCATTCGCCGGGATAAGCCGGATGCGTGGCGGTCAGCGCCCTTACCCGTTCGATCACTGACGTTATAGCACCAGGGTTGCACACGGCTTGCACGACAGCGGAAGCGATCTCTTTCATCTCCCCCGGCCCCATCCCCTGGGTCGTCACGCATGCGGTGCCCACTCTGATGCCGGAGGTGATCGTGGGCGGTTCCGGGTCGTAAGGGATGGCGTTGCGGTTGAGCGTGATCGCCGCCTCCTCACAGCGGCCCTCCGCCTCCGCGCCGGTGACGCCGGCCCCGCGCACGTCGAGCAGCACCAGGTGGGTGTCCGTGCCGCCCGACACCGGGCGCAACCCCTCGGTGGCGACCGCCTCGGCGAAGGCCGCGGCGTTCTCCACCACCGCCGCGGCGTACGTGCGGAACTCCGGCCGCAGCGCCTCGCCGAACGCGACCGCCTTCGCCGCCACGGAGTGCATCAGCGGGCCGCTCTGCGAGAACGGGAACACCGCGCGGTCGATCCTGGCCGCCAGCTCGGCGGTGCAGAGGATCGCGCCGCCGCGCGGCCCGCGCAGCGTCTTGTGCGTCGTGAACGTCACCACGTCGGCGTACGGCACGGCGGACGGAACGGCCTCCCCCGCCATCAGCCCGATCGTGTGCGCGGCGTCCACGAGCAGCCAGGCGCCGGTCTCGTCGGCGATCCCGCGGAACGCCGCGTAGTCGATCAGCCTGGAGTAGGTCGCCGCGCCACAGATGATCATTTTCGGCCGGTGCATGAGCGCGAGGTCGCGCACCTCGTCGTAGTCGATGAGCTCGTTGTCCCTGCGCACGCCGTACGCGACGACGTCGAACCACCTGCCGGAGAAGTTGACCTTGGACCCGTGGGTCAGGTGGCCGCCGTGCGGGAGCGCCATCGCGAGCACGGTGTCCCCCGGCCGCAGCAGGGCCGCGTAGGCCGCGAAGTTCGCCGACGCCCCGGTGTGCGGCTGGACGTTGGCGTGGTCGGCGCGGAACAGCTTCTTCGCCCGGTCGATCGCGAGCCGTTCGGCCTGGTCGACCACCTCGCAGCCGCCGTAGTACCGGTGGCCGGGGTAGCCCTCGGCGTATTTGTTGGTGAGCGTCGAGCCGAGGGCCGCCATCACGGCGGGCGAGGTGAAGTTCTCGCCCGCGATGAGCTGGAGCCCGCCGCGCAGCCGGGCGACCTCGTCCAGAAGCAGTTGGGCGACCTCCGGATCCTGCCGCTCCAGCCGGGAGAAGTCGGGGCCGTAGAACGGTTGTGTCTCATTCATAAACCGGGCTCACATCCCAGGGGTGACCGTTCTCCCAATGTAAGCCCGGCAATGCGCGCCACCAGTGTCTCCATCGGGCTTTACGCAAGCTGTACCAAATATCACCGAAATGTTCGGCGGAGTATCGAGGATTCCCGCGAGGAGACCGATTCGCGGCACGCGAACGCGTATTACCGAATGCCGATCATGCCTGCCGCTTCGGGATGATCCGCTTGACGGCGACCGCCGCGGAGACCAGCGTGAACGCGCCCAGAGCGACCCAGAAAGCGTTCCATCCGAGGAACGGAGCGGACAGCGCGGCGCCCCCGAAACCCGCCGCGACACCGCCGATGGGGGGATTGTTGTACATTTACCATTTCCTTTCTCTACGCCATGCGGCGTCCCAGAAGGCTTTCGCCTGGGCGACCTGAAGAAACACGTCGAAAACCATCTCCACGAGCAGGAGGCTCGCGATCGCCATCTGCGCGACGCCCCTGCTCTTCACCGTCACGATCCGCTCGATCATGAAGATGACGGTGATTCCCAGCCACAGGGGATGAATCACCAGCCCACCGGCGACGGCGATCGACCAGGCCGTCGCACCGAGATACGCGAAGATCACGATGAGGCCGACGAGCGACAGCAACTGCCGCCCCCAGTAGGGCAGGGTCACCCGCGTCCAGCCGTAGTCCGTGAGGTTCTCCAGCGCGCCGCGCTTCCACCTGAGGCGCTGCTTGAAGAGGTCCTGCCAGGTCTCCATGACCTCGGTGGTGAGCGTGCACTCCGCCGGGCAGAGGATCCGGAACCTCAGATGCAACAGGGCCAGGGTCAACTCGTTGTCCTCGGTGAGGACGCGCACGTCGTACACCTGGTCGCGGCCGGGGAGGCGGCCGGTGCGCCGGGCCCTGACGACCTCCTTGAGCGCGAGGGCGCGGAACAGCGTCGCCGTTCCGGTCAGTACGAGGGCCTTGCCCTGGAGCCTCCTGACGTCTCTGGCGTAGCGCGCGTACTCGTTCCGCTGGAACATCCCCACGACGCCACCGCCGGGCTTGCCGGTGAACGTACCGCCGATCGCGGCCAGCTTCCCCGTCGCCAGCCTCGCCACCGCGTGGTGGATGAATCCGGGGTGCAGCGCCGAGTCCGCGTCCATGACCAGTACCGCGTGCGCGCCGCCGAGACGCGGCAGCAGCACCTCCAGAACCTGGTTGAGCGCGCCGGCCTTCTTGTGGCGGTTGCCCACCGTCCTGATCACCTCGGCGCCGTGCGACCTCGCGATCTCCTCCGTCGCGTCGGTGCAGTTGTCGGCGATCACGATGATCCTGTCGGGCCTGCGCCGCTGGCGGTGGAGCGACTGGATCGTCTCGCCGATCTGCCCCTCCTCGTTGTGCGCGGGGACGAGCACGGTGACCCGTATCGACGAGGGCGCCAGCGAGGGAAGGTCCCGTCGTCCGTCCGTCCCGTCGGAGGACCGATGACGTCCACCCGGGCGGGCATGCGCGCGCGGCCCGGCCTCGCGGCTCCGCAGGCGTCGCATCTCATGGGGCGCACGCCGGATTCCCGCCCGAACCATCACTGACCGTCCTGAACAAACGATTTAGATCGGTCCATACGGTATCAAAGGTAGATTTGGGGTATATGGGACGGGTGGTGAATCTGGCGTGAAGCCAATGAAAAATGATCAAAACCGACGAAGTGGGGTGGGTCGGCCGCTCGCCGTGGTCGTCGCCGTCCTGGGCCTGCTCACGGTCGCCACCGTCACCGTGTTCGCGCTCGACCGGTCCTCCGGCGCCGCGCCGGTGCCTCCTGCTCCACCCGCGAGCGCGGCCATACCGGACGCGGAACCCACGCCCTCGACCGCCCGCGCGATGGCGCCCGCGTCCCCTGTGCTGCTGGAGATTCCCAGGATCGGCGTGCGTACGGGTCTCATGACGCTCGGGAAGAATCCGGACGGCACCCTGGAGGTTCCGCCGCTCTCCCGTGTGGACGAGGCGGGCTGGTATCGGCTCGGCCCTTCTCCGGGAGCGACCGGTCCGGCCGTGATCGTGGGACACGTCGACTCGAAGCAGGGCCCGGGGGTCTTCTTCCGGCTCGGTGACCTACGGCCGGGCGACAGGGTGAAAGTGTCACGACAGGACGGGACTCTCGCGACATTCCAGGTGGATTCCCTGGAAAGTGTGCCAAAGGATCACTTCCCGACATCCCGGGTGTACGGAATGACCGACTTCCCGGCGCTGCGACTGATCACCTGCGGTGGGACGTTCGACCGCGGAAGCGGCCACTATCTCGACAACGTGATCGTTTACGCGCACCTCGTGTCAGCGAAGTGACCCACGGTCGGGACGGCGGCCACGCGCGGGCACGCGCAGTACGGTCCGCACCTCAAAGCGGCCCGCGGAGTTTCCGGAACGATCCCCCGAATCCGATCCGCGGATGTGCGATGGGTGCGTCCAGGGCGGTTCTGACCTGGGGCCGTATCAGGAGAACGCGCGCGGCGTTTTGACACCGCCCGGTATCCACCGTGGCGTGTCGGCCGCCTGGTCGCTGATCGCGGTCAGCACGGCCTGGCGGTACATCGCCAGGCGGTTGCGCCACTCCCCCACATCGTCCACGTAGCGTTTCGCCACCGGAGCGTCCCAGACGTCGTTGCTCCGCGCCATCTCGTACGGCTTGTCGAGGGACCGGGTGAGCTGCTCCATCATCGGCAGGACCTGGAGCCAGAGATCGACGAGCCGCTGGTACTCGGGGTTGAACACCCACGTCGTCTGCTGCCCGCCCGGTGTCAGCAGGTCGGTGCTCGACGGTGCCGGCGGCGTCTCGCCCGGCTGGAGCGGAACCGGCGCGGGCGGATCCCCATAGATCACGTCTTGCCTCCACTGGTGTCGGCACTCGCCGCGCGCACGGACTCCGGCGTGCCGGGTACGGCGTCTCCGCCACCCGTGGCGAACGGATCCTCCGTGACGTTGTCCTCCGCCGTTCCCACGTAGTCGCCGAGAGGATCTCCGGGAGCGAGCCCTTCCTGGCGTACGGTCTGCTTGATCGGCTCCAACGGTTCGACGAATCCCGGCGGTCCGTCAGGATGCGGTCCGGGCGCCGTACTGGACGCGCCTTGAGCCGCGGTCCCACCCGTTCCTCCGATGCCCGCCGATGCCCCGGACGTTCCCGCGGTACCGGCGCCCGTGGTACCCGTTGCGGCATGCCCGGTGGTGGGCTGCACCTGCACCGCGCTTCCGTCCACCGAAGTGAGGGACACGTCGCCGACGTGGTTCATCGGAGTGGAGACGACCTTCACACCGTCCACCACGATCACCTGACGCCCGACCGTCTGGTCTATGTCGTCGGGATGATCCTTCCGAGGGGTGTCGATGATCTGGGAATCGTCCGTCGGAAGGCCCGGGTTGCCCGCCCCCGAGGTCACCTGACCGCCACCAGCGCCCGTCGCACCAGCGCCGGTCGTGGCGTCACCAGTCGTTACGGGACCCGTCGCAGTACCTGACGTGGCGTCACCAGTCGTTGCGACACCCGCCGCAGCACCGGCCGCAGTCGACCCGGTGGAGGCACCACCCGTAACGTCTCCAGCCACCCCAGCAACCGAACCGCCCGACACACCACCTGCCGACACATGCCCCCCACCACCACCAGCACCCGACGTGGCGTCACCAGTCGATACGGCACCCGTCGCAGCACCCGACGTGGCGTCGCCGGTCGTGCCGACGATCGAACTCCCCCACGCGTCACCTGGCGCGACAGAGGCCGAGCCGCTTGCCGCACCGGACAGGTCACCGGAAGGCACCGGACCCGTGGCCGCCGCCGTCCCACCGTAGGAGGCCGTGCTCACACCACCTGTGGCTCCGCCGGTCGTACCGGTGGACGCGACCGTAGACGCACCATCGGTCGTGCCGGTGGACGCCGTCCCCGTTGAAACGGTGGTCGTTCCGTTGACGGCACCACCGGAAGCACCACCAGAAGCACCACCGGACACGCCGCCGGGCGTGCTGCCGGATGTGCCATCTGAGCCGCCAGGCGTGCTGCCGGATGTGCCGGTTGAGGTGTCGGTGGAGATCTGGCTTCCCTCGGCGCCGTTCCATGTGTCGTAGACCGCGTCCGGATGCGGGTTGTCGACCGCCGACTTCGGCGTCGTCCCCGCGGAGGTGTCCCGGTGGAGATCATTGGACGCCACGTCCACCCGGACGGGCTCGTCGACGGGCTTGCCTCCGGACCCCTTGTCGTCGCCGGAGGAACCGCTGGTCTTCGGCGTGTGGTCCTTGGACTTCTCGCCGTCCTTGCCGGGGTTGTCCGCGCCGCCCCTGCCGTCCGTCTCCTTGACGTTCGTTCCGTCACCGGACGCCTTGCCACCGGACGCCTTGGGCTTGTCGTCCTTCGCCGGGTCGTCGGCCGGTCTCGTGGTGTCGCGCTCATCGCCGGAGCCCTTGGCTCCGCCCTGGTCCGAGGACTTGGCCTTCTTCTGGTCCGCTTTCTGGTCCGCGTCGTCGGTCGTGCCGTGCGCGCCCTTGCCCGAATGCGATTCCTTGGGCTTGTCGTCCTTCGCCGGGTCGTCGGCCGGCTTCGTGGTGTCGCGCTCACCACCGGAGGGCGACGACGACGGGGGCTTACTCGCCCCGGCCGACTGCTTCTCCTTCTTCTCCAGGAGGACGAGGCGGGAGGTCACGTCCTTCACCATGGTCCCGCAGGCGTCCGCAACCTGGGCGGGCCGGTGCGTCGTCTGTACGGCGACGCCTGCCGCGCGGGTGAGCCGGGTGACCTGGGCATCGATGGCGTCCATCTGCTTCGCGGCCTGCCCGACGTGGGCGAGCAGTTCGCGTACCAGCTTCGGATCCATCCCGTCCAGCTTGGCCATGGGCACGCCTCCACGAAGACATCGGCGCACTTACCGTAACCGTGACGTTAGTCCGACATGGCCTTGATAGCCAGACGGCATGATTGACCCGGTTTGCTGGCCTTGAGTCAGTCGCCGGTGGCGATGTAACTGACGACGCCCCGCAATTTGTCAGCGGGGATCGCGCCCTTGCGCAGCACCCGGGGCACCGCGCTGGTCAGGTCCACGATCGTGGAGGGCACGTCGTCGGCGCACTTGCCACCGTCGAGGTAGACGGCGACGGACTCGCCGAGCTGCGCCTCGGCCTCCTCCGCGGTCGTCGCGGGCGCGGCGCCGGAGCGGTTGGCGCTCGACACCGCCATGGGACCCGTGTCCTTGAGCAGGTCCAGCGCCACCGCGTGCAGCGGCATCCGGACGGCGACGGTTCCCTTGGTGTCGCCGAGATCCCACGACAACGAGCGGTTGGCCCGGCAGATCAGCGTCAGCGGACCGGGCCAGAAGGCGTCCACCAGGTCCTGACCGTAGGGGCCGAGGTCCTCCACCAGCGCGGTCGCCGCGCGTACGGTGCCGACGAGCACGGGGACCGGCATGTCACGGCCGCGTCCCTTGGCCTCAAGCAGCGCGGCCACCGCCGAGGGGGTGAAGGCGTCGGCGCCGATGCCGTAGACCGTGTCCGTCGGCAGGACCACCAGTTCGCCTCGCCGTACGACCGACGCGGCGTCGATCAGCCCAGAGGTGCGCTCACCCTGGTTCGCGCAGTCATAGCGCCTGCTCATGCGTCCCATCCTTCCACGTACGGCACGGCTCTCAGTCCTGCCCGAGGCGCGCGGTGACGAAGCGGTCCCGTCCCGTGAGGTCCTGCCGCAGCCGCACGTCACGCCAGCCGTTGTCCTCGGAGAACAGCCAGTACACCGGGTTTCCCTGCTGGTCGGCGTGCTCCACGGCGACGAACCCGCCCGGCCGCAGCAGCCGCCGTGCCGTGCGCTCGACCGCTCTGACCTCGTCCAGGCCGTCCTCTCCCGAACCGTACAGGGCGCGGGAGGGGTCGTAGTCACGGACCTCGGGGTCGCGCGGGATGGCCCCCGGCGGGATGTACGGCGGATTGGAGATCACCAGATCGACCTTGCCGTTCAGCTCCCGCAGGCAGTCGGTGAGGTCCTCCGGATGGAGCATGGTCCTGCCCTGGCCGTGCTCCAGGATGTTCCGCCTGGCCCAGCCGTACGCCACGGGGTCGATCTCGACGGCGTGCACCTGGGCGAGGGCCACCTCCTGGGCGATCGACAGCGCGATGGCGCCGGATCCGGTGCCGAGGTCGACCACGACGGGGGACGCGACGTCCATCTCGCGCAGCCTGTCGATCGCCCAACCGGCCACGACCTCGGTCTCCGGGCGCGGCACGAACACTCCCGGACCCACTTCGAGGGAGAGATAGCGGAAGTAGGCCCGGCCGGTGATGTGCTGCAGCGGCTCACGGGCCTCCCTGCGCGCGATGCCCTCCCAGAAGAGGGCGTCGAAGTCCGCGTCCTTGACGGTGTGCAGCTTGCCGCGCGACACGCCGTGCACAAAGGCCGCGATCTCCTCGGCGTCGGTACGCGGTGACGGCACGCCCGCCTCGGCGAGCCGGGCGGTGGCGAGTGCGATCTCGTCAAGCAGGAAGGTCATGGGTCCACTTACGAATGGGCAGCGAGCTTTTCCGCCAGTTCGGCGTCGAGCAATGCCTGTATCACCGCGTCCAGATCCCCGTCCAGGACTTGGTCGAGGTTATAGGCCTTGAAGCCCACCCGATGGTCGGAAATGCGATTCTCAGGGAAGTTGTACGTGCGGACCCGCTCGGAACGGTCGACCGTACGCACCTGGGATTTCCGCTCGGCCATGGCCGCCGCCTCGGCCTCTTCCTGGGCCATCGCGAGCAGCCGGGCCCGCAGGATGCGCATCGCCGACTCCTTGTTCTGGAGCTGGCTCTTCTCGTTCTGGCAGGAGACGACCACACCCGTCGGGAGGTGGGTGATCCGGACGGCGGAGTCGGTCGTGTTGACGCTCTGCCCTCCGGGACCGCTCGACCGGAACACGTCGATCCGCAGGTCGTTCGGGTCGATCTGGACGTCCACGTCCTCGGCCTCGGGATAGACGAGCACGCCGGCCGCCGAGGTGTGGATGCGGCCCTGGGACTCGGTCA
Source organism: Microtetraspora sp. AC03309 (assembly GCF_020826795.1). NCBI lineage: Bacteria > Bacillati > Actinomycetota > Actinomycetes > Streptosporangiales > Streptosporangiaceae > Microtetraspora > Microtetraspora sp. AC03309. The sequence goes on from NZ_JADDIL010000001.1 coordinate 92,964, forward strand.
CCGGGACGCGCTGGACGCGGTGGACGCCGCCCTCGAACTTGAGGCGGGCCCAGACGCCCTCCTTGCCCTTGATCGCGACCGTGACGTCCTTGTAGCCGCCGAGATCGGAGTGCTGGGAGTCGATGATCTCGGTCTTGTATCCGGCGCGCTCGGCGTATCGCAGGTACATCCGGAGGAGGTCGCCGGCGAACAGGGCCGACTCCTGGCCGCCCTCACCCGCCTTGATCTCCATGATGATGTCCTTGTCGTCGTTCGGGTCGCGCGGGACGAGGAGGTGCGTCAGCCGCTCCTCCAGGCCCGGGATGCGGCCTTCCAGCTCCGACGCCTCATCGGCGAACGCCGCGTCTTCGGCCGCCAGTTCCCGCGCCGCCGCGAGGTCCTCACGGACGCCCTCAAGCTCGCGGTACGTCGTGACGATGGGGGTGAGCGTCGCGTAGCGCTTGCCGTACGTCCGCGCCTTCGCCTGGTCGGCGTGCACGGAGGGATCGGCGAGCTTCAACTCCAGATCCGCGTACTCACTGATGATCTCGTCGAGATTCACCGCGCGCTCCTTTCCTTGGGGCGGCTATCGGGACATGGCCTCCATCACGAAGAACGCCGACCCGGGCACGCCTCGGTCGAATTCGACAGAGGCGCGTCCGAGCCGGCGTCCGTGCAGAGCTACTGGCTCTTCTGGGCCTTCTTCCCGAAGCGCGCCTCGAAGCGCGCCACCCGGCCGCCCGTGTCGAGGATCTTCTGCTTGCCCGTGTAGAACGGGTGGCAGGCGGAGCAGACGTCGGCGTGGATGACACCGTTCTTGGCGGTGCTGCGGGTGGTGAAGCTGTTCCCGCAGGTGCAGGTCACCTGGGTGACGACGTAGTCCGGGTGAATCTCGGCCTTCATTGTTCAGTCCTAACGCTAGGCGCGGTCGCCGGGTCGCTTGTTCACCGTGCAGGATCGCCCGTGCAGGCTTACGCGCGTCGGGCACACTCGGGACGCGCGCGCGGGAACCGGTACCGCTGCGGTTCGGCTACCAGTGTGCCAGATCGAGAAACCCCTCAAGGCCGCCGCCTATTCCCGGCGTATCCGCGTGCCGGCCCGAAGCGCCTCGGCGCACTGCGCGGGCCACCCTTCTCGTCTCGTCACACGGCCTCGGCTGTCGCCGGAATGCCGGGCCCGTACCCCGAGGGGACGGATGTGTCCTATGCCACTCTTGGCGACTGAAGATCGGTTTCTCATGCCCTTCCCGGAATGCCGCGACAGGCCGTCCGGGGATGTGGATCAACGACCGACTTCCCAGCTCACAGCACATAACACAACAATCCGGAACATCGCGGAAAGCGTCCGGTAAATGGGGAGCTACTTCTCCATCCGGGTGGACGAGTCACACAGGCCCCACTAGGCTCCGGTGTTCAAACCCGACTTTTCCCTCAATTTTACCAATGTAAGGGGTATCCATGAGGAAGAGCCTGCGGCTTGCAGTAGCGGCCGCAACGGGGGCAGCACTCTTCGCTACCGGTGCGGCCATCACCGTAGCCTCCCCCGCAAACGCCGTGTCCGCTGTTGCCCTTCGAGCGGCCGGCGACATCAAGGCACTCGCATCCACCGGCGACCTGTTCATCCCGCCGACCGGTAGCGACAAGATCGGCTTCAGCTTCACCATCGACGACCCTTACGACACCACAGACGCCAAAAAGGGCGAGGTGAAGTACAAGGTCTGGGCCAGGTACACCACTGATTCCTCGGCCAACCCGGTGGTATGGAAGACGGGCGACGTCACCCAGCTGACCAAGTCCACCGCCAACCCGATTCCCACCGGTGCTGTCAAGATGACGGGCTCGATCTCCGTCTCTTCCAGCGACAAGCCAGGGGACAAATGGCAACTCCAGGTTGCTCAGACGGACGACAGCGTGACGTCTGCTCCGACTGACAATGCGGCGTGGAAGGACTCGATCGCCCTCGACGTCAAGGCCGCGACCCGTGTCAACGGGGCGAGCGTCTCTCCGAACCCCGTCAAGCTGAAGTCGGGTTCGGAAGTCGACGTCTTCGTGGCGTTCGAGCTGGAGAAGGCCGGTGACGAGAAGGTCACCGACGTCCGGCTCGAGAGCAAGAGCTACGACGACTACTACTCGCTCGGCACCGGCATGGAGTCGGACGGCAAGTCGTACCACGACTCGGCCGCCTTCGACTACAGCACCTCGTCCGGCGCCTGGCAGCTGAAGATCACGGTCACCCGTGGTTCGAAGACCTACAGCTTCGTCAAGGGCTTCGAGGTCTCGAAGAGCGGCTCGTCGAAGGCCAAGTCGAAGGTCAAGCTGTCCGTCTCGCCGTCCAAGGTGAAGAAGGGCAAGACCGTCAAGCTGTACGGCAAGGCCTACCGCGGCTCCGCCGGCTGGGGCAAGAAGATCATGAAGCTCTACTTCAAGAAGAAGGGCTCCTCGAAGTGGTCGTTCGTCGGCTACGTCGGCTCCACCTCGACCGGTAAGTTCTCCAAGACCGTCAAGCCGAAGTACACCGGCTACTGGCGTCTGGCGGCCACGGGTACCAGCAAGACCTACGGCTCCTACTCCAACTACAAGCTGGTGACGGTCAAGTAACACCCAGGGGTTCCTGCACGTCTCGCGTCACCAACCCCTGGCGCAATTCGTACAGCACCAGGAAGGGCCCGCACGGAACGCACCGTGCGGGCCTTTTTCATGTCCGGCGGCCGGGATGTCCGCGCGTGTCCTGACGCGTCCCCACAACCGCGACAGACCCGCATGCCCCGCCCGTACGCGAGACGTCGGGCGCGGCGCCGTCCGTACCGGGCGCGCGCAGGGAAACGCCCCGGGTGGTGAACCACCCGGGGCGTTTCGCCGTACAGGAACTCAGTCGCGGTCGTTGCTGACCGTCGTCTTCTGCACCTGGAGCAGGAACTCGGCGTTGGACTTGGTCTCCCGCATCTTCTCCAGGAGGAGTTCGAGAGCCTGCTGCATGTCGAGGGCGTGGAGCACGCGCCGCAGCTTCCAGACGATCTGGAGCTCGTCCTTCGACATGAGGATCTCCTCCTTGCGGGTGCCGGACGCGTCGACGTCCACCGCGGGGAAGATCCGCTTGTCGGCGAGGGACCGGTTGAGCTTGAGCTCCATGTTTCCGGTGCCCTTGAACTCCTCGAAGATGACCTCGTCCATCTTGGAGCCGGTCTCGACCAGCGCCGTGGCGAGGATCGTCAGGGAGCCGCCGTTCTCGATGTTGCGGGCGGCGCCGAAGAAGCGCTTCGGCGGGTACAGCGCGGTGGAGTCCACACCACCGGACAGGATGCGGCCCGACGCGGGCGCGGCCAGGTTGTAGGCGCGGCCCAGACGGGTGATCGAGTCCAGCAGCACGACGACGTCGTGGCCGAGCTCCACCAGACGCTTGGCCCGCTCGATGGCGAGCTCGGCGACCGTGGTGTGGTCCTCGGCGGGACGGTCGAAGGTCGAGTGGATGACCTCGCCCTTGACCGACCGCTGCATGTCGGTGACCTCTTCCGGACGCTCGTCGACGAGGACGACCATCAGGTGGCACTCGGGGTTGTTGCGCGTGATCGCGTTGGCGATCGACTGCAGCACCATCGTCTTACCGGCCTTCGGCGGTGAGACGATCAGACCACGCTGGCCCTTGCCGATCGGCGAGACCAGGTCGATGATCCGCGTGGTGAGGACGTTCGGCTCGGTCTCCAGACGCAGGCGCTCCTGCGGGTAGAGCGGCGTGAGCTTGTTGAAGTCGGGCCGCTGACGGGCCTGCTCCGGCTCCATGCCGTTGACCGTGTCGAGGCGGACGAGCGCGTTGAACTTCTCGCGCCGCTCGCCCTCGCGCGGCTGCCGGACGGCGCCGGTGACGACGTCGCCCTTGCGCAGGCCGTTGCGGCGGATCTGCGCCAGCGACACGTACACGTCGTTCGAGCCGGGCAGGTAGCCGCTGGTGCGCACGAACGCGTAGTTGTCGAGGATGTCCAGGATGCCGGCGATCGGGATGAGGACGTCGTCCTCGCTGATCACGGGCTCGTTGCTGTCGAAGCGGTCGCGGCCACGGCGGTTGCGCTCGCGGAACCGGCCGCGACGCCCACGAGCGTCGTCGCCCTGGTCGCCGCCGCGGCTGTCACCACGGTCGCCACGGCTGTCACCACGGTCACCGCGGCTGTCACCACGGTCACCACGGTCGCCACGGCTCTCACCACGGTCACCACGGCTCTCACCACGGTCACCACGGCTCTCACCACGGTCACCACGGCTGTCGCGGCTGTCGCGGCTGTCGCCCCGGCCGTCGCGGCCATCACGTCCGTCGCGGCCCTGCTGGTCGCGGCCACGCGACTGACCATCGCCCGCGTCCGCGGCCCGCTGGTCCGTACGGCTGTCGCGGTCGCCGGAACGCTCGCCCGAGCGGTCGCGGTCGCCGGAGCGCTCGCGCCGGTCACCGCGGCCGCGCCGCTCACGGCGGTCGGACCGCTCGCCACGGGCGTCGCCACGGGTCTCACCCTGGGCGTCGCCCTGGGGCTCGGTGGTGGCGAGGACGTCGGCTCCGGCGGAGGCGCCGGTCGAGTTGGTGGCGGGAGCGGCGGCGGGAGCGCTGTCCACGCGCTCGACGGCGGGCTGCTCCTCGCGGGTCTCCACAACGGGAGCGGCGGGTGCGACGGGCTCGGCGGGCGCGGCGGCGGCGCGGGAACGTTCCCTGCGGCCACGAGCGGGGCGTTCCGCGACGGCGACCGGCGCCTCGGCGGCCGGCTTCGGCTCCGCCTGCGCCTCTCCCGTCACTCCCTGCTTCTCCTGGATGGCCGCGATGAGCTGGCTCTTGCGCATCCGCCCGATCCCGCTGATGCCGAGACCGGTGGCCATGGCCTGCAGCTCGGGCAGCACCATGCCGGCCAGGCCGGTGCCGGAGCGACGACGCGGTCGAGCCGGAGCAGTGGTGGGGGTGTCGCCGGCGGCCTGGCCGTCGGAGAGGAGTTCGGTGGTGTCGCTCAACTAAGGGTCCTTCCCAGGGGTCGGGCACCGGACTCGTGCGTCCTGGTGTCCCGGTGGTGCGACCCGGCGGGACAGACCGGGTCGGGCTTCGCGAATCTCAGGTGTTGATGACGCTCCGGACTCGCGAGCTGCCAGATGTCGAAGTGGTTCGAACGCGCATGCCTCCGAGAACCCCACCTCTCGTCACGCCGAACGGGGCAACGGGAGGAAACGGTTTCGGGAAAATCGCCCTGCCCGCGTCGAAGGACGCGGAGCGAAGTGCAGCGATGTGCGAATGACAAGCACGCACCCAACACGGGGGCACCTGGTGCGGCTATCAGCCTAACATCACCAGCGCACACAGCTATTCCCTGGAGGTCGAAGAGGCATCAGCGTGTCTCGGGAAACTGAACGCCCGCACCATTCAGGTCGACGTTCAACGGCTGGATGAGCCAGTCCGTACCCACTTCTGGTGCGATCAAATCCTCGGTGTCCGATGTGGAAAACGCAAGGACCGTCGGACCCGCTCCCGAGACGACCGCGGGAACTCCCGCGGCGCGCAGCCGTCGTACCAGGTCGGCGGTCCGCGGCATGGCGGGCGCGCGATAGTCCTGGTGGAGGCGGTCTTCGGTGGCGGCGAGAAGCAGGCCGGATTCCGGCATCCGGGTCAGCGCCGCGATGAGCAGCGCCGCCCGCCCCGCGTTGACGGCGGCGTCGGCGTGCGGGACGTCCTTCGGCAGGAGTCCGCGCGCCTCCTCCGTCGACAACCGGAAGGCCGGGATCAACACGACCGGCCGGATGTCGCCGTGCGGGGCGAGCTTCACCATATGTGCTGTGCCGGACTGCTCGGTCCACGCGATGGTCAGCCCGCCCGCGAGGCACGGCGCCACGTTGTCCGGATGGCCTTCCAGCTCCGTGGCCAGCTCGAACGCCTCGTCGTCCGACATGGTCGGCGGCTCCGCCGGGGCTCCGGCCGTACCGGCGACGGCGGGTGCGAGCGCACGCGCGGCGAGGATGCCGGCGCAGATGGCGGCGGAGGACGAGCCGAGCCCGCGCGCGTGCGGGATGCGGTTGCGGCAGCGGAGCGCGATGCCGGCGGGCTGCGGGACGCCGATGCGGTCGAACGTGGCCCGCATGGTCCTGATGATCAGATGGCCCTCGCCCGCGTCCAGCTCTCCCTCGCCCTGGCCCTCGACCTCGATGGTCACGCCGTCGCCGGTGAGCGCGGCCTCGACCTCGTCGTACAGGTCGAGCGCGATGCCGAGGGTGTCGAATCCGGGCCCGAGGTTGGCGCTCGTCGCCGGAACCCGGACGAGGACGCTGTTGCTAGCGGTCATTCATCACCAGAATCCACTACATGATCAGGACGGGATCGGCGCCGGCCGGGCGGCCGTACCGGCACCGGGTGCGCGACGGGGAACGGCGCGGGCCGGAGAGCCGGCGCCGTTCCGGTGGTCGCGCGGAGTCAGGCGAGTTCGAGCGCGGTGGCCGCGGCGTAGGCGTCGACGGGGATCGTCACCGGAGCGGGAGCGCCGGAGATCGCCCAGTCGGGGTCCTTGAGGCCGTTGCCGGTCACCGTGCAGACGACGCGCTGGCCCGGGGTGAGCAGCCCCTGCTCGTGGGCCTGCAGCAGGCCCGCGACGCTCGCCGCCGACGCGAGTTCGACGAAGACGCCCTCGCTCTGCGCGAGCAGCTTGTACGCCGAGGCGATCTGGCGGTCGGTCACCGCCTGGATGTCGCCGCCGGACTCGTCCCGCGCGGCCTCGGCGAGCTTCCAGGAGGCGGGGTTGCCGATCCTGATCGCGGTCGCGATGGTGTGCGGGTGGGTCACCGGCGCGCCGCCGACGATGGGCGCGGCGCCGCTCGCCTGGAAGCCGAGCATCCGCGGCGTCCTGGTCGCGATGCCGTCCGCGGCGTACTCCTTGTAGCCCATCCAGTACGCCGAGATGTTGCCGGCGTTGCCGACGGGGATGCAGTGGACGTCGGGCGCGTCGCCGAGAGTGTCGACGATCTCGAACGCGGCCGTCTTCTGGCCCTGCAGGCGGTACGGGTTGACCGAGTTGACCAGCGCGATGGGGTAGTTCTCGGCGAGCTTCCTGGTCATCTCGAGGCAGTCGTCGAACGAGCCCTCGACCTGGAGCAGCCGGGCCCCGTGGACGAGCGCCTGGGCCAGCTTGCCCATGGCGATCTTGCCGCGCGGGACGAGCACCGCGCAGGTCAGCCCGGCGCGTACGGCGTAGGCGGCGGCGGAGGCGCTGGTGTTTCCCGTGGAGGCGCAGATCACCGCCTGGGCGCCGTCCTCCACGGCCTTGCTGATGGCCATGGTCATGCCACGGTCCTTGAAGCTGCCGGTCGGGTTGAGTCCCTCGACCTTGAGATAGACGTCGCAGCCGGTCAGCTCGGAGACGCGCCTGGCGGGCACGAGCGGCGTGCCGCCTTCGAGCAGGGTGACCACGGGCGTCGTAGTGGTCACCGGAAGCCGGTCACGGTACTCCTCGATGAGGCCACGCCAAGCCCTGGTCATGATCGCTCCTTCTACGCGGGCTCCGTCACACGGGCCCACCTGCGGTATCAGCCATCGAGTTTACGGCCAACCGCTCTACCTGCGGGATCCGCTGTCCAGCTTATGGACAGATTTATGGACATGCTGACGAGATACCGGGATTAGTGAATGTTCCAGCTATCAGCGAACTACAAGTCAGCTTCGCTAGGGTCGATCCCTAACTTGACTCGACCAGTGACAAGCGAGGAGGGGGTCGTGACGGGCGACGAGACCCGGCCGAGGATTCGGCACAACGACTATTCTCCCCTGACCCCCGCGCCGATCGGCCGGTGGCGTCCCGAGCTGCCGGTCAGCGTGATCATCCCGGCGCACGGTGGCCAGCACCGGCTCGACCTCGCCCTCGCCTCCCTCGCGGCGCAGACCTATCCGGCCCATCTGACAGAGGTCGTCATCGTCGACGACGGCAGCTCGCCGCCCCTGCGATTACCGGAGATCCGCCCGGAGAACACCCGGATGATCGCCACCACGGACGGCTGGGGCCCGGGGCGCGCCTTCAACACCGGCGTCGCCGCGACGGAAGGGACGGTCGTGCAGCGCCTGGACGCCGACATGGTCGTCCATCGCGAGCACCTGGAGGCGCTGCTGCGCTGGCACCACCTGACCGACTATCTGGTCACGATCGGCGCCAAGCGGTTCATCGAGGAGCCTCCCGTCACCGCCGCGGAGGTCCACCAGGCCGTCGCCGGGGGCACGCTGAAGCGGCTCTTCGACCCCGACAAGGCGATTCCCAGCACGACGGAGATGACCATCCTCCGCCTGGACGGCCTACGGAGCAGCAAGAATCCCTACCACGTCTGCACCGGCCCCACCCTTTCCCTCTATCGCACGCTTTTTCGCGAGATAGGTGGATTCGATCAGGAGGTCCAGCGGGGCGAGGACACGGAGCTGGGATACCGGCTGGCCCAGGCGGGGGCGGTCTTCGTGCCGGACCTCGAGGCGCGGGCCGTCCATCTCGGCCTGCCCGCGCAGCGGCGCGACCGCGGAGCGACCGTCCGGGCCGTCGAGCCCTACCTGGCCCATCGCGTGCCGCTGCGCCGTGACCTGCGCAAGGAGCGGGGCCGGCGCTGGCGGGTGCCGTACGTCGAGGTGGTCCTGCGCGTGGCCGAGGCCGGCGAGCGGAAGACACGCGCGGCGGTGAACGCGGCGCTGGACGGGACGCTGCCCGACGTCGCGGTCACGCTGGTCGCGCCGTGGTCCGCGCTGCCCACCGGACGCCATTCCGTGCTGGAGGCCCCGGGCTTCGAGTTGCGCATGATTCGGGAGGGATTCCACGACGACCCGCGCGTACGGCTGGCCGAGGACGTGACGCCGAGCGCGGCGCCCGTGCCGTTCCGCTACTCGGGTCCCGTGGACGTGCCACCGGCACCGGCGACGCTGGAGCGGATGGTCAAGGCGCTGCTCGACGAACGGCTCGGCCTGCTCGTGGTCGATTTCCCCGACGGTCGCACCGCGACTCTGGAACGTACCGAAGCCGTCGGCCGGGCCCGCCTGCTGGCCGCACCCGGCGAGCCGCTCGCGGACGTCATCCACCAGACCCACGGCGTACGGCACAGCCCGGCCGGGGACTTCTGGCCCTCGCCCGCGGGACGACCCGCCGTCACACCTGCCCCTTCGCAGGCTCCATCCGGTGAGGGCCGTCCGCTCGACGGCCGATCGTCGGCGGCGTCTCCCTCCGAGACCGGAGGATCACAGCCCGCAGAGTCACGGCCTGGCTCACAGCCTGAGTCACGGCCTGGATCAGGGTCCGAGCCGCGGGCGGGCACGGCGTTGTCGGCGGAGACGCGGTCCGCGATGACCGGGCTCACCCAGGCGTGGACACCTGGAGGAGCCCGTCGGGAGCGTTCCTGGATCCAGCGGGTGCGCACGGCTCTCCGAAGCCGCTACCTCTGACGCCGCCCTCTCCGGCGTACGGGGCGCCATGATCGTGCGGATACGCGGCTTGAACGATCAGTGACCCACCGGCATCGACGCCCCGCCCGGGAGCTCCCACCACGAGCCCTTCGTGAACCCGAAGGAGTCCACTGCGCGCATGGCGCCGGTCCGGATGTCGACGGTCCGCTTCACCGCACCCAGCCGACCTCCCTTGTCCGCGCGGACGCTCCAGAACGTGAGTGCGCCGGTGGAATCCCAGAACAGGCTCTGCGCTTTCTCCTTCGGGAAGACTCCGAGGCGGATTCCCTTGGCGAGGGTGCCGGACGCCAGGTCATAGGTGCGCAGACGCCACACGTCCGACCCGACGGTGGCGATCAGTACCACCGTCCTGCCGTCGGCGGCCAGGGCGACCGGATAGGCGTCGGACACCGCCTTCGGCACGATCCGGCTCGCTGTCGTGCGGCCGTCGGCATCGAGGACGGCGAACGTCGTGGGACCGGTGTCGGTACCGATGCTCCGATCGACGAGTACGTGTTCGCCACCAGGGCTGAAGCTCAGCACCGAGTCGCTTTCGGAGACCGGGAACACCTTGCCGGTCTCGACGTTGGCGACCACGCTCGGGAGCATGACGGCCTTGTCCTCGTCGCCGCCATCAAGGTAGGTGACCTCGACGATCGAACCGTCGGGAGACAGCGTGGTGCCGACGTCGTCCAGGGTCAGGCCCCTGGGCGCGGTGGCGGCCGTGCCCGGCAACGGACGGATCCGGCCACTGCCGACGTCGTGGACCACAAGCCTGCCGTCCTTGACGTAGTGCGCGACACGGCCGTCGGCGCTGATCCCGAGCAACGTCGTCTCGCCCGTATTTCCCTTGATCAGTTTGATGGCCTTGCCGCTGCGCATGACCAGCATCCATGTGTCGCAGGAGGCTGTGCCCGTGCCGGGCTTCTCGGGGCATTCCGTGAGCCGGGCATACCGGACGGTGTCCGGGGCCGACGGGACTCCCGTGTACGCCTGCGCCTGGGGAGTGATCGCGCCGGAGGCGGTGGTGACGGTGGTGACGGTCAGAAACAGCGCGGCGATACCGCGCACAGAGCAGTTGCGACTCATCGGATATTCCTCTCGCTATCCGATCAGATACGACGCGGACGCGAAAAGTTGTGCTTCACATCGACGGACTTCCCTTCTCCACCGCCCCGGCCGCTTTCCGGGTTCGGCCGCCGCCGTTTTCACCCGTCAAGGCCGTACAGAACACCGGCGACCGCGCATGACGGCCGCCGGAAAGCGCCGGGAGAGGCTCTCCCCTGCCTCATGGGTTCTCGCCGCCTTGCCGCGCGGGCTCTCACCTCGCCACGCGGGCTCTCACAGGAGCTATCGATAGATCACGCGGCGGACGATGGCCTTGATGCTCCGTTTCCGGCGAAGCGAGCCGATCTCCTTGCGCAGGGAGCCGACCTCGCGGCGCAGTTCCACTGCGGATTTCCGCCATTTGGCCGCTTCGTCGCGCCATTTCCCGACCTGGCCGCGTAACCGCTCGACCTCCTTGGTGAGCTTGGCCACCTCGGCCTCCGCCTCCACCCGGGCCCGGTAGGCGCTGCGCCTGCCGACGGGAGCGGGCGCCTCCTCCGCCGGGAGGATGCCGAGAGGGCGTCCGTCGAGCCACACCGCGCCGAACGTGTCCGCCACGGCGTCGTCCAGCGCCTCCTGCGACGTCGCCTCCGCCGACACGGCGACAGCGGAGACGTCCGGGATGCGGTGGGCGGCACCGTGGGCACCGTGGGCACCATGGGCATCGTGGGCATCGTGGGCACCGTGGGCACCGTGGGCACCGTGGGCACCGTGGGCATCGTCGTGCATGACGTCCCGCGCGGCAGCGTGGGCGACGTTCTGGGCGGGGTCCACGAGGAAGGCCGCCCGGCTGAACGCCGCCGTGCGCTCCAACCGCGCCACCGTCACCGCGCCGGAGCCACGCGAACTCACAACCTGCGCACCGACAACGTCCGCACCGGCGACCTGGGCAGCTGGAACCCGCGCCCCTGAAACGCCGTCGTCTGAGTTTCTCGCGCGGGGAACCGTTGTGCCGGGCTCGGCCGTGCCGCCCTCTTCCTCTCGGTCAGGCTCCGGACCGGCGCCTTCCTCTGCCAGGAGGACGCTGACCAGGCCGAGCGCCCGCTCCTCCATGACGTCGAGTAGCCGCGCCAGGGAGTCCTCTCCGAGTGCCCACCCGGCGGGGACGCGCAACCGGAACGGCGCCGGAGCCCCCGACTCGGTGAACCGTACGCGCGCCTCGTGGGCGTAGTGGCCGCGGACGAGCGTGCGGTCGAGGCACGGATCGGTCAACGGCGCCCGCCGTTCCCGCACCTCCGGCTCGGGCACTCCGGTCACGACCACCGCCACGTCGGGGACGGTGCCCGCGAGCGCGGTGTCCACCGTGGCCCGAACGTCCTCGTAGGTGGCGTTCCCGCCGTCCACCACCACCTCGACGTACGGCACGAGCCACTGCCGTGACGGGTGGGAACGGAGCCAGCGGTACTGCGCGACACGGTCGGCGACGAAGGCGTGGCTGACCCGGGTGACCGGGTCCATGTTCCGCATCCGCATCGTCGGGCCGAGGTGGTAGGCCCGGGACCGCGGTTCCGGGATGAACACCGCGCCCGCCTGGGCCAGCCGGTATCCCATCTCGGTGTCCTGGCCGAGCATCAGGTCGGTGTCCATCGGGCCGGCCATCTCGATCAGCCGCCGGCTGACGGAGGTCGATCCCCCGACATGCAGGCTGTACGCGCGGCGCGCGTCACGCAGTCCACCCGTGCGCTCCACGAGGTCGACGATCCAGCCGTGCGGATCGGCGGGTTCGAAGATCGCGGCCAGCCCGTCGGCGGCCGCGATGTCGGCGGGGCGGGGCGGCGGCACCGTGGTGAACCGCAGGTATCCCGTCACGGAGAGGTAGGGGGCGAGGTGGTGCCAGCGCATCTGCGCCTCGACGGCGTCCCGCTCCAGCACGACGTCGGAGTCCAGCCAGTGGACGACGTCGCCGCCGGACGCGGCCAGTCCCGCGTTCCTGGCGTCCGCCCGGCCGGGCGTCTCGCACCTGATCAGGCGGGTGCCTGCGGGTCTCAGCTCGGGAAGGCGCAGCGCCGGGGTGCTGCCGTTGTCCACGACCACGACCTCGGTGAGCTCCGCGGGATAGGTCTGGACGGCGAGCCCGGCCAGCACGAGGTCGAGCTTGTCCTGCCCGCCGTAGGCGGGGATGACGACGCTCACCCGCAGCCGCGGCGTCCAGGACCCCAGCTCGGGGGGCGTGAGGATCGAGTAGTCGTTCCCTCTGATCCGGGGGCGGGCCCCCGTACCGGCACTCTCGTCGATCAATGGGCCCGCTCCAGGATGCGGCTGGGCGTGCGGCCCCGCCATTGGTTGGTCGCGACCTTCAGGAAGTGCGCGAGCGGCAGCCGCCAGGTGTGCTGGGCCGCCGTCGACCGCCTGAGCATGTAGCCGAGGCCGTGCGTCCGGTAGATGCGGGCGCCCGCGGCCTCGGCTGCCTTGAGCATCCCCTCGTCGACCGCGCGCGGCACGGGCGGGAACCCGGTGAAGGCGGCGCGGTCGAGCAGGATGGTGCCGCCCGCGACGTGCCGGTGCCAGACCTCGCTCTTGTAGTCGGTGCGCCTGACAGTGAGGTTCAACGGTTCGAGGTAGAAGAATTCGGCCGTCGTACCGACGATGTCCGCGCCCGAATAGGACCGGGCGAGCAGCAGGTCGGCGAGATGCTCGGGGCCGTACCAGTCGTCGTCGTCCCATTTGGCGAGGAAGTCTCCGCTCGCGCGGCGGGCCGCCTCGTTGAGCACGTCTCCGAACACGACCCCTCCGTCCGCCTCGATCACCTCGACGGGGAAGGACAGACCCTGGGCCGCCCGCCGTACGACATCGGCGGGGTAGCCGTGGGCGGCGAAGACGACCTCGACGTCCACGTGCCGCTGCCCGGCGATCTGGGCCAGGGCCCACGCCGCCATCGACGGCCTCCTGCTGGCCAGGATCACGCTGACCGTCCCCGTCCTACGGTTCGCGGCGAGGGCGTGGCGGCGGAGCCGTACGCTGTGCTCCTCCCGGCGGAGGTCGGCGACGGAGACACCGGCGGTGTCGGTTTCCGGTTCCAGCCAGCCGGACGAGGTGAGCAGTCCGGCCAGCGCGGGGTCCTCGGCGGCGAGCCACCCCGGCACCGCCTCCGCGTGCAGCGGCACGCCCGCCGCCGCGAGCCGCGTCACGGCGTCAAGGGATCCGATGTCATACGGCTCGGCGCGGGCGGCGCCGGAGAGGTCGGCCTCGCCGCCGTGCGGGGCGCGTTCCGGCCAGGAGACGCGGACGCCCCTGAACCCGCGCAGCCGCGTCACGGCCTCTCCGATCGGGCCGTCGGGAAAGGGAGTTCCGGCGATGAGCCACCGACTCCCGTCCCAGGTGGCGGCCGCCAATTCGGCGTCTGCGCAGCTCAGGAACCCCTGAGGGCTCGTCATGGACCGTCCTATCAGCAAACTTTCAGGTATCACCCATGATTTACCTACAAAGCACCGCTAGAACATACGTATTCGCCGAAGATCGGATGATTCCGTACGCTCGGCATCAAAGAATTCCACTAAAGTTGTGACCACAACAGTCCCGTAGATCAATCGGGCACTGTTCCGCGGATCTGCCTCACGGGGCGGCGATCCCGCTGGATTCGCCGCGAGGGGGAAGCGGATCCGAGGGGCATGGTCCGGCGCTCGCAGACGAGCTATGGCGGCGTACCACGGAGGTAGACACCCGCATGCCCACCACCCGTCGGCTCGTCGTGGCCGCCGCGGCGGTCGGTGCGTTGACGCTGACGGCGTTGACCGCGCTGATCCTGTTGGAGGTCCTCGAACTGCTGGCCGGGCTGACGCTCGGCCTCCTCACCTGCGCGCTCGGCCTGATACTCCTCGTCACCGTCGCCGTACGGCGGCTCGACGGCAAGGCCCTCCGGATCGACGGCCGGGTCAAGCGCCAGGAGGTCGTCCTCACCAAGGTCACGGACGCGCTGACCCGCGTCGCCGGGAGGCTGGACCAGGTCGCGGAGGCGACCGAGGCGCACGGCTCGCGGCGTGAGGAGGACCTGCGCGCGATCCTCGCCTCGCTCGGGGAGGACCGCGTCAACACGATGCTGGTCCGCCAGGAGATCGAGGGGGCCATCAGGGACCTCGGGGCGCTGGTGGACACCCGCCTCGACGGTGTCCAGTCGGCTCTGACCAGGGAGCTCAAGCAGGACTACCGCCAGATCGAGGCGTTCGTCGATCTCCGGTCGCTGATCGAGCCCAGGGCGCCCATGCCCGAGCTGAGAGGGTGGGCGGCCTCTCCCGACATCATGCGACGGCTCGTGACGCACGTCTGCGAGCACCGGCCCGGGCTCATCGTCGAGTGCGGCAGCGGCTCGTCGAGCGTCTGGCTCGGGTACGCCGTGGAACGTTTCGGACGGGGCAGGGTCGTCTCGCTGGAGCATGACGAGCGCTATCTGGCCCTCTCCCGCGACCTCGTGCGGGCGCACGGGCTGAGCCACATCGTCGAGGTACGGCACGCCCCGCTCCGCCCCTGGCGCCGCGGGGACGAGTCCTGGGACTGGTACGACGAGGAGGCCACTCGGGACCTCGACGGGATCGGGCTGCTCCTGGTCGACGGGCCTCCCACGGCGACCGGGCCACAGGCACGCTATCCGGCGGTCCCCGCGCTGCTGGAGCGGTGCGCCAAGGACGTCCACATCCTCGTCGACGACGCCGCGCGGTCCGACGAACGGGCGGTGATCAGGCGGTGGCTGGAGGAGTTCCCGCTGGAAGCCGCCGACCACGCCGCCGACCACAGGGCCGAGAAGGGTCTCGTGACCCTCACGCTCGCCGCGCCATGACCGTTCCGCGTATCCGGCACAACGACTACGGCCGACTGCGACCGCCCGCGCCGGGCCGCTGGGAGCCCCGGCTGTCGGTCAGCGTCGTCATCCCCGCGTACGAGTGCCAGGAGGCGCTGGACCGGACGCTCGCCGGGCTGGCCGCGCAGACCTACCCGCGTCACCTGATGGACGTCGTGATCGCCGACGACGGCAGCAGTCCCGCGCTCCGCGTCCCCTCCATCGCCCCGGAGGCCACCCGGATCGTCCGCGTACCCGACGGGTGCTGGGGGCGCGGCTGGGCCAGGCAGATCGGCGCGGCGGCCGCGACCGGCGACGTCGTCCACTGGGTCGACTCCGACATGATCCTGGCGCGCGACCACGTCGAGGCGCACATGCGATGGCACCACCTGGCGAGCTACGTCGTGGTCCATGGCAGGGTCCGTTTCGTCGCCGACGACGTGCCCGCTCCCTCGCCCGAGGCCGTCTTCGCCGCGGAGTACGAAGGGACGGCGGCCTTCGAGGAGGCGAGAGAGCACCACTGGACCACCGAGGTGCTCCAGAAGACCCGGGAGTTGCGCGACGAGGTCAGCGGGGCGTACCGACTGCATTCGGGGGCGACCACGTCGGTCCCGGCCCGGCTGCTGAAGGCGGCGGGCGGTGTCGACACGTCGCTGAACATGGCCGAGGACACCGACCTCGGGTACCGGCTCGCGCAGTCCGGCGCCGTGTTCGTCCCCGACTCCGAGGCGCGGGCCTGGCATCTCGGCACGTCCACCGTCATGCGGCGCGAGGAGGACGTCCACCGGCACAACTGGTCGTTCCTCGGCGATCTGATCCCCGACCTGCGGTGGCTGCGCCGCCACCCCCGCCGCCAGTGGGCGGTGCCGTACGCCGAGATGGTGATCGACGCGTACGGCGCGTCGTACGAGCGGGTCCGGGCGAGCGTGGACGCCGCGCTGGCGGGGACCGTGGCGGACACCTCGGTGGTGCTCCTCGGGCCGTGGAACCGGTTGCCCTCCGGGCGGCGCGCGTCGCTCGACGAGCCGATGCTCGACACGCGGCTGGCGTACAACCTGTACGCGCACGAGCCGAGGGTGCGCTTCGCCGAGGCGGCGGCGCGGAGCTGCGCGCCGACGCCGTTCCGGGTGATCTTCCCCGCCGGGTGGGTTCTCGGCCCCGACTCCCTCGCCCGGCTCGTCGAGCTGGCCCAGCGCGACGGGTACGGGCTGGTGTCGGTGGCCCTGGAGGAGACCCCGGCGGGCGTCACGGCGCTCAGGCTGGAACGGACCGCCGCGTTCGCGCGGGCCGCGCTGGTGGCCGAGGGCGAGCCGGGTGGCGCCGCGTCTCTGAACACGCTGGTGGCCGAGGGCGGGCCGGATGGCGCCGCGTCCCTGGACACGCTGGTGGACGAGATGTACGGGTCCATCTGGGTGGCGGCGGCCGAATACGGCGTCGTCCCCGACGACCAGGCGGAACCGGTGGGCGGCGACCCGGCGAAGTGGCGGGCGAGCGCGAACAAGTGGCGGTCCGAGGCCACGAAACTGCGGGCGGAGGTGGCCAGGCTGGAGGCCGAACTCCGGCGCGACCGCACCGCCGGCACGGCCGGTGCCGCGGGCGATCCGCCGCGCAGGGGCAGGCTTCTTCGCGAGTTCAGGCGGCGGTGATGTTCGAGCGGATCATCGGGGAGGCCCTTGGGCGCGGCCCCGGCAAGCGGATCGCCGTGTACTGCGCGGGCGTCGAGTCGCCGGAGAAGCTCGCCGCCGACGGCGTACGTCACCTCGTCGACCTCGACGGCGACATGGGCAGCGATGACACCGGCGTCATCGGCGGCGCGCCGTCACCGGACGACCAGGTGACGGAGGTGCTCGTGTTGGCGCGCACCCCCACGGACCTGCGCCGCGCGGCCACCATGCACGCGCTGCTGCCCCGCGCCGAGCGGGTCGTCGTGGTCACGGCCGAGACCCCGCACTGGTATCCGGCGCCCGCGCCGTCACTCACTCCGGCCCACCGCTGGCGCACGCTCGCGGAGTTGCGCGTGTACCGGCCGGCGAGCGGCGCCTGGGCGGTCGACGTCCGGTTCTCCGCCGCGACGCCCGCCGGCCGTACCGTCGCCGCGGCCGCCCGCGCGTTCGCGGGCAACCGCGTCGACGGCATCGCGGCGCCCGTGGCGGCGCTGACCGGGCCGGGCGCCGCGCACTGGCGGCCCGGGGACCCGAACGCGTCCCTGGTGGCGCCGGGCGGCCCGCTGCCCATCCGCGTCGGCGCGCCGGGAGGGGATCTCGTGCTGCGCACGTCCCTCGCGGACGGCCTTCCCGACTGGTCAGGGGACGAGATCCCCGTGGACCTCCCCGCGCCTGGCGAGCTGAGCTGGGAACGCCTCGGGGAGCCGGGAGGAGCGGTGAGCCTGACCATGGGCTCGGCCGTGGACGTGAACGACATGCGGCTGGTGCCCCCGGTGGACGACCGTTCGGTGAACCCGATGGGTTTCGTCACGACCCCCACGCTCGGCCTCGGCCATCTGGAGTTGACCGACGGCCGGTGGAGCGTCGTGCACGCCGGGAAGGTCCTGACCCGCTTCGCGGACTCGGGATGCGTCACCGTCACGGACGTCGCGCGGCTCAGGCAGCTGCGCGGCCTGCGGCTCGACTGGCGGAACGGCCACACGGGGCCGCTGGCCGCCGTACGCGTGGTCGCGTCGCTGGCCGCCGCGGGCGTCCCCATGATCACCGATGAGCTGCCTCCGTGGGCCGGCGCGCTCGGTGACGGGCTCATCGGCCTGCTCCGCGCGGCGACGCCGGACGACCTGGACGACGACCTGCGGCGCGAGGAGCACAGCATCCGGCTCCGCAGGAGAGCGCTCCGCGACCACGGCGTCGAGGCCAGATGGGCGCAGCTCGGCACGCCCGCCCGGCCTCGCCCGCTCACGTCCGTGCTGCTGACCACCCGCCGTCCGGAGATGGTGCCCTTCGCGCTCGGCCAGGCGGCCCGCCAGCGGGACGCGGACCTGGAGGTGATCCTCGCCCTGCACGGGATCCCGCGTGACCATCCGGACGTGGCCCCGGCCGTCGCCGCGTTCGAGCGGCCGATCACGGTCGTGGAGGGCGAGGCGTCGCTCGCGTTCGGCGCGCTGCTCAACCGGGCGGCGGCGCACGCGTCGGGCTCGTTCCTGCTCAAGATGGACGACGACGACTGGTACGGCCCGGACTTCCTGGCCGATCTGCTGCTCGCGCACTCCTACTCCGGCGCGAACGTGCTGGGCACGGCCCTGGAGTTCGTCTACCTGTCGTCGATCGACGTCACCGTGCACCGCGAGCAGGTCACCGAGCAGATCACCAACTTCATCGCGGGCGGAACGATCTTCACCGAACGTACGGCGTTCGACGCGGTCGGCGGCTTCCGCCCGCTCCCCCGCGCGGTGGACACCCAGTTCCAGCACGCCGTGCAGAGCGCGGGCGGGCAGGTCTACCGCACCCACGGCCTGGGCTACGTCCTGCGGCGCGGCCCCGCGTCCCAGCACACCTGGCGCGAGCCGATCGGCACCTTCCTGCAGAAGAACAGGCGGCAGTGGCGCGGGTTCCGGCCGAGCGCCCTCATGGAGTCGCCGGAGGGCACGTCATGACCCCGTCGGCCCCGTTCACCGGTTCCGCCGCTCCGCGGATCCGGCGCAACGACTACGCGGTCCTCGACGTTCCCTCTCCGGGCGCGTGGGAGCCCCGCCTGTCGGTCAGCGTGGTCATCCCGGCGCGGAACTGCCAGGAGGAGCTGGATCTCACGCTGGCGGCGCTGGCGGCGCAGAGCTACCCGGACCACCTTCTCGAAGTGATCGCCGTCGACGACGGCAGCGGCCCCCCGCTGCGGCTGCCGCGGATCGCGCCGAGCCGTACCCGCATCGTGCCGGCCCGTCCCGGTGGCTGGGGCATCGCCTGGGCCCTCCAGACAGGGACGGCTCTCGCCGAGGGCGACGTCGTCCATCGTGTCGACGCGGACATCCTCCCTTACCGCGATCATGTCGAGTCGCACATGCGGTGGCACCACCTGGCCGATTACCTGGTCGTCCTCGGGACGCTGCGGTTCGCCGACGTGACCGGCGGGCTGCCCTCCCCCGCGGACGTACGGGCCGCGGTGGACACGCGGGACGAGGACGCGCTGTTCGACCTGCCGTCCAGCGCGGCGCACGACTGGTGGGAGGAGCTCGTCGACGAGCACGACGGCTTCAGGAAGGCCCCCAGCGCGGTCCTGCACCGCATCCACGTCGGGGCGACGGTGTCGCTCCCTGCGGACCTGCTGCGTACGGCGGGCGGGCTGGACACGTCGCTGGTCCTCGCCGAGGACACCGACCTGGGATACCGGCTCACCCAGACCGGGGCCGTGTTCGTGCCCGACCGGGCCGCCCGGAGCTGGCATCTCGGCAAGCCGACCGCCATGCTGCGCGGCGACGAGGTCCGGCGGTACAACTCGCCGTTCATCGCGGACCGCATCCCCTATCGGCGGTTCCTCCGCGTCGAGGGCGGGCGGCAGTGGCTCGTGCCGTACGTCGAGGTGCTCGTGGACGCGTCGGCGGCGGGCTACGAGAGCGTGTCGGGGACCGTCGACACGGCGCTCGTCAGCACCCTCCCCGACGTCCAGGTGACCCTGACCGGCCCGTGGGACACCCTGGAGAACGAACGTCGGGCGCCGCTGGACGACCCGCGGCTCGACCTCCGGCTCGTCCAGGGCCGGTACGCGAACGATGGGCGGGTCCGCTTCGCGGTGTCCGCGCCGTCCACGGCGGCCCCCGCGCCCTTCCGGCTGATCTGCCCGCCCGGCTGGGGCGTCGCGGCCGACACCCTGGACCGCCTGGTCAAGCACGCCGAGGAAGGTGACCTCGGGCTGCTGTACGTGGCGCTGGACGAGGACGCCGACGGCGTACTGTGCGCCCGCCTGGAGCGGACGGCGTCCGTCGCGCGGGCGATGCGCCTGGTCAAGGACGGCGAGAACCTCGACGACCTCATCCACGAGACCTTCGGGTCCGAATGGCTCGACGGGGAGACCTGGGGCTTCACCCGGCTCGACCCGGCGGCCCGGCTTCCCCGGAGTAGCCGCAACACCGAGGCCGCCTACTGGAAGGCCCTGGCCGTCCAGCGCAAGATCGACGGCGGGCGGTTGAAGTCGCGTCTGACGGCCCTCGAAAAGGAGGTCGCCAAGCTGCGGAAGGAAGCCGCGAAGGGCAAGGGGGACACCGCGCGCTGGCGGGCCAAGGCGGAGCAGTGGCGGGTCGAGGCGGTACGGCTACGGCGCGAGCGGGATCTGACCATCCTGCGCCGGGCGGCCAGGAAGGCGCAGAACCTGCTCCGCAACCGCGACGAACCGCCGACACGCTGACACCCGGCCCCCGGCATCACCTCGCGGGGCCGAACCAGGTGGCCAGCGCCTCGCTGAGGCCGTCGCGCCCGCCCTCCCAGGCCACGTACCCGTCGGGTCGCACCAGCAGGATGTCCGCGCCCGGCGCCGCCTCGGAGGCCACCCTCACTCGGTCCCGATGCCCCGCTGCGATCTCGCCGGGCCGGCCCTCACCGGACGGCCCGACGACCAGCCCTCGGCCGTCCGCCAAAAGCCCGCCCGCCGGACACGCGGCGACGACCGCCCGCCCTCCCGGCGGCTCCACCGGCATGACTTCCCCCAGCGGCGGAAAGAAGCGGCCGACCAGGGAATCGGCGGCTTCGGGGGCGTAGTCCACGCCCGTGCCCTCGACCATCGCCGAGAAGTACCGCCTGGCGTCCGGCAGCTCCAGCACCTCCGTCAGCACCTCCCGCAGAGCGTCCACCTGTGCCCCCGGCCGCATGAGCGCCACCTGTGCCCGTGTATTGCGCAGCACCCGGGCGGCCACTGGGTGCCGCTCGGCGGTGTAGGTGTCGAGGAAGCTCTCGGGAGCCAGCCCCCGCGTCACCAGCCCGAGTTTCCATCCCAGGTTGACCGCGTCCTGCAGGCCGAGATTGAGCCCTTGCCCACCGATGGGCGAGTGGACGTGCGCCGCGTCTCCCGCCAGCAGGATCCTCCCCTTCCGGTAGGTGTCGGTGTGCCGGGTGTTGTCGCTGTAGCGGATCCCGGTCTCCAGCCGGGTGACGACCACGTCCCTGCCGGTCACGCGCCGCAGGCTCTCCTGCAGCTCCTCGGCCGTCATCGGCGCGTCTCGCTCGCCCGGCCCGCCGTCGAACTCGATGGTGGCGATCTCACCCGGCACCATCGACAGGTTCACCAACCCGCCGGGGCCGCGCAACGACGAAGTGATCGCGCCGACGTCGGCCAGCTCGGCCACTGCGGTCCGCCCGGTCATGGTCGCGGGCGTGCCGGAGAAGGCGAACCCGGACCGCTTGCGCACCACGCTCCGCCCGCCATCACACCCGACCAGGTATGCCCCGCGAACCACCCGCCCGTCGGCAAGCGTGGCGGCGACGCCCGTCTCGTCTTGCGTCACGTCCGTCACCTGGCAGCCCTGGCGGACCGTGACCCCCAGCTCGGCGGCCCGCGCGGCCAGCACACTTTCGAGCTGGTGCTGCTTGAGCATGAGGTATTCGGCGCCCCCGCCGGGCTCCAGCAGCGGCAGCCCGCTGAAATGCCCCTTGATCATGCCCTTCTGGACCACCTCGACCATGAGGGCGACGACGTCGACCTGGGCGGGCGGAGGGGCTGTCATGTCGTCGCCGTGCTCGCGACCCTCGCTCAGCTCGTCGAACATCGCCTGCTGCGCCTCGGCCAACGGGCCGGTCAGGCCGCGCAGGGCCAGCGATTGCACGGTGCGCGCGTTGAGCGAGCGAAGGCCGAGGCTGCGCGTTCTGCGTTCTGCGCCCGAGGCAGCCTCCAGGACCAGCACGTCGGCCCCGGACAGCGTCAGCTCGCAGGCCAGTAGCAGGCCCACGGGCCCGCCGCCCACGATGATCACGTCGGTCATCCCGACTCCTTACTTACGGCGTATGTGTACATCGTAAGTAGAACACATACACTGTAAGCTTTGTCAAACGACCAACGAGGAAGGGAGGGCTGGATGGCACGGCGCGAGCCGTTGAACAGGGAGAAGGTTCTCGACGCCGCTCTTGCGCTGGCCGACGGGGAGGGCCTGGAAGCCCTGTCCATGCGACGCCTGGCGAAGACGCTCGGCGTCGAGGCGATGTCGCTCTACAACCACGTCTCGAACAAGGCGGATCTCATCGACGGCATCGTGGGGCGCGTGTTCGAGCAGGTGGAGCCGCCGGATCCGGCGCTGCCGTGGCCGGAGCGGGTGCGTACGGCGGCGCTGAACATGTACCGGGTCTTCAGCCGCCATCCGGTGGTGCCGCTGGCACTGGCCACCGACCGGTCCAATCCCACCTCACCTCAGGTGATGGGAGCGCTGGACGGCCTGGTGGGGGCGCTGTTCGAGGCGGGTTTCGACGAGCTCGGCGCCTGGCGGGCGCTCGGGGCGGTGAACGGTCTGGTGTTCGGCGCGCTGCTGCTGTCGACGGGCGGGTTCACCGGCGCCCCTGGGATGCACGCGGGCGAGGAACAGGTCGGGATCTACATCCGCCGGCTCGACCCGGCGCGACTGCCGCACTTCAGCAGGCTGCTGCACTGGACGACGGAAGGCGGCGTGGACCCGGCGGCGGACTTCGAGCAGGCCCTGGACACGCTGATCCACGGGCTGGTGGCGACGGCGGGCACTACGGGGTGACGCTTTCGGCGGGCACCGGGCGCACCTTGCCGCCCGTCACGTCCGCGATCGTGCGCACCGCGGTGCCTCGGCGCTCGCGCGTGGCCAGCCAGCCGAGGAACTGGTCGAGCACCTTCGTGCGGACTGAATAGGAGCCGCATCCCTTCGCGCACACCATGTGGAAGGCGAGCGGGAGCAACCCGCCGCCGTTCTGTTCGGCACGGATCACATACCGCTTCATCTCCGCGAGGCTCGTGTCGTCGTGCACCGATCCCGGCGTACGGATCTCGTAGACCCTCTCGGGACGGGCTGGCTCGGCCACGACGCAGCCGCCGCAGGGCTTCGTGGCGATGCCGCCGATCGTCCGCGCGGCGTTGTAGCCGCAGTCCCTGGCGGCCTGCCGGGCGCTCGCGTCCACCGCGCCGTACGGGTAGGCGAAGGTCCGCACCCGGTAGCCCATCCCGAGCAGGGCGCGCCGGTCGGAGCAGATCGTCGCCGCCTGCTCGTCCGGGCCGAGGTCGGTCAGCCGCTCGTGGTTCACGGTGTGCCCGCCGATCTCGTGGCCGGCCTTGGCGATCGCGGCCAGCTGGGCGCGGGTGAGCTTGCCCTTCTTCCCGAGGTCGCCGCTGTTGACGTAGAACGTGCCGCGAAGCCCGTACCTCTCCAGCAACCGCGCGGCCATCGCGTGGCTGCGGTCACCGTCGTCGAACGTGAGGGCGACGACCGTCGTGGGCTTCACCGTGGATTTCGGCTTGGGCTTCGTCAGGCGCGCGGCGGCGGGCGGTGTGATGGCGGGCGGTGTGGTGGCGGGCCGGGTGGCGAGGGCGGCGGCGGGAGTGGTCGCAGCGTGGGCGGACTGCCCCTGGAACACCAGCGTGCCGAGGGTGGAGACCACGACCGGAACCCAGAGTGTCCTTCGCACGATCTCACGTCCTCACCGCGTCGGCGTTCCGGTCCTGGCGCTCCACGGGTGCACCAGCATGACCAGATATATCGGAAATATGGCATGAAGTGCGATCCACAGCGCCCCCTGCGGATCTTTGCCGTGGCGACCACTGCAGGCCAAGAAGATCCACCAATCACGACCTAGTACCTTAAGCGGGCATGAGGGAGCATTTCCGGAGGGCTGGATGGCCGTTGGCGGCGATCCTCACGCTCCAGGCCCTCCTGTCGCTGCGCCTGCGCAACACCGCGTTCCAGGACGAGGCGCTCTATCTCTACGCGGGCCATATGCAACTCAGGGACCTCTTCGGCGGCCCGCCCGCGAACCTCGGGTTCGAGAACTACTTCTCCGGCTCTCCCTGGCTCTACCCCGTGCTGGCGGGGGCGGTCGACACGGTGTTCGGCCTCGCCGGCGCTCGGGCGCTCAGCCTCGCCTTCCTGCTGGGGACGACCACGCTGCTGTACGCGACCACGGCCCGGCTGTTCGGCGCCGGAGCGGGGATCGGCGCCGCCGCGCTTTTCGCGGCGACCGGTCCGGCGATCTTCCTGGGCGACCTCGCGACCCACGACGCCGCCGCGCTGTTCCTGCTGGCGCTCGCCGCGCTGACGGTCGTCCGCGCCGCCGCCACGCGGACGGTCGCCACCCTCGCCGCCGCGCCGATCCTCGCCCTGGCGAGCGCCGTCAAGTACGCCGCCGCACTCTACATTCCGACGATCTGCGTCCTGTCCGCGCTGGCGGCGGCGCCGTACGTGCTGTGGAGGCGGGCGGTCGGCCGCGCCCTGCTGCAAGCCGTGGCGACGGCACCGATCCTGTTGGGGCTGCTCTACGCGGGCGGGCTCTTCCAGGCGCTCGGCCGCACCACGACGGCCCGCCCCAGGGGCGGCGCCGACCAGCTCGCGCTGCTGTGGAAGGCGACCCAGTGGGGCGGCGCCCTGTTCCTCCTGGCGTGCGCCGGCGCGGTGCTCCTCGCAGTACGCGCCGGGAACTTCCCTGGCGCCACAAAAACCCCCGGAGCCTTCGAGCCCCCCGGGGCGGCACTGTGGATCGACCGTGCGCCCCGAGCCGCCCTCGTGCTCATGGGCGTCACGCTCTGCTGTACGGCGCTGCTCGCACCCGCGTATCACATGTACCTGCGAACCGGCGTGTCCCTGCACAAGCACGTCGGGTATGGCCTGCTGTTCGCCGCCCCGCTCGCCGGCCTGGCCGTCGCGGGGGCCGTACGGTCGCTACGCCGAGGGTGGGTGGTGGCGGTCGCCGCCTGGGCATGCGTGCTGGCGCTCGGTGTCGCCCACTCCGCGCGGTTCTTCCTGACCTGGCAGAACTCGTCGGCGCTCATCGCGGCGCTCGATCACCGGGTGCGACCGGACGGACGCTATCTGGTCGAGGTGAGCGAGGTCCCCATCTACTACTTCCTCGACCGCGCCGAACCGCGCCAGTGGACATCGACCTACTACGTGCGCTACCAGGACCGTCGGGGAAACGTCCTGAGCGGGGACGAGGGATACCGGGCGGCGATCCGCGACGGCCGCTACGACGTGATCGTCCTGAGCTGGACGGCCACCCCCGGGACGGCCGACGTGATCAGAGCCGCCGTGGAGGCGAGCCCTCGCTATCGGTCGCTGGGCGTGATCCCGTTCCGCCCGGTCCACGGACCCGGCGGTTTCCACGTCTGGGTCCGGGACCGTACGACCGGGGGCGAGAGCAAGCCGGGCGGAACGGCGGGGTGACGCCACCGGTCGCGCCGCGTTCGTCCTGGAGCGACCCGCCCCCGGCCTGCGGCCCGGGCGGTGGCGCCGCTACGGCGTCTCGTCTCCTTCGACGCGCATCACACCGGCCACCGCGCGGACGATGTCCATCTCGCGCAGGCTCTCGATCGTGGCCGAGAGAGCGGCGTCGCTGGCGCGGTGCGTCACGAGGACGAGCTGGGCGTCGTCGCCCCTGCCCTCCTGGCGGACGGTCTGGATGGACACGTCGTGCTTGGCGAAGATGTCGGCCACCCTGGCCAGGACGCCCGGCTTGTCCGCCACGTCCAGGGAGACGTGGCAGCGGGTGACGCTCTCGCCCATCGGGTGGACCCGCAGGTCGGCGTAGGTGGACTCCTCGGGACCCCGGGTGTTCGCGACGCGGTTGCGCGCCACCGCGACGATGTCGCCGAGCACCGCCGAGGCGGTGGGAGCGCCACCGGCGCCGGCGCCGTAGAACATCAGGCGGCCGGCCGACTCGGCCTCCACGAACACCGCGTTGTACGCCTCGCGGACCCCGGCGAGGGGGTGCGACCTCGGGATCATCGCGGGGTGGACGCGGACGCCCACGGAACGGCCGTCGTCGGAGCGCGCGCAGATGGCGAGCAGCTTGATGACGTAGCCCATGGCCTTGGCCGAGGCGACGTCGGCGGCGGTGATCTCGGTGATGCCCTCGCGGTGCACGTCGGCCGCGGTCACCCGGCTGTGGAAGGCGATCCCCGCGAGGATCGCCGCCTTGGCCGCCGCGTCGAAGCCCTCGACGTCGGCGGTCGGGTCGGCCTCGGCGTAGCCGAGCGCCTGGGCCTCCTCCAGAGCGTCGGTGAACGAGGCGCCGCTGGAGTCCATCTTGTCGAGGATGTAGTTGGTGGTGCCGTTGACGATGCCGAGTACCCGCTGCACCCGGTCACCGGCCATCGACTCACGGAGCGGGCGCAGCAGCGGGATGGCGCCCGCGACGCTGGCCTCGAAGTACAGGTCGGCGCCGTTCTCGCGGGCGGCGCGGTGGATGGTCGCGCCGTCCTCGGCGAGCAGCGCCTTGTTGGCGGTGACCACGGACTTGCCCGAGGCCATCGCCGCGAGGATCAGTGACCTGGCCGGCTCGATGCCGCCGATCACCTCGACGACGATGTCCACGTCGTCGCGGGTCACCAGGCTCTCGGCGTCGGTGGTGAGGAGGGCCGGGTCGATCTCGGCGTCCCGCTTACGGCCCGGCTTGCGCACCGCCACGCCGACGAGCTCCAGCGGAGCGCCCACGCGGGCGGCGAGGTCGCTCTCCTGCTCGCGGAGGAGCCGGACGACCTGCGAGCCGACGACCCCGCAGCCGAGCAACGCGATTTTCAGAGGTTTAGTCACAGTTGTCCCCTCAGGAGGTCGTCCTCGGTCTCCCGGCGCACGATGACGCGCGACTGGCCGTGGGACACCGCCACCACGGCCGGCTTGGGCAGGTAGTTGTAGTTATTGGCGAGCGAACGGCAGTAGGCCCCGGTCCCCGCCACGGCGACGAGGTCGCCGGGTGTGAGGTCGGCGGGGAACCACAGATCGCGCACGAGGATGTCACCGCTCTCGCAGTGCTTGCCGACGAGGCGGGAGAGCCTCGGCTCCGCGTCGCTCTCACGCGAGGCGAGGACGGCCGTGTAGTCGGCGCCGTACAGGGCGGTGCGGATGTTGTCGCTGATGCCGCCGTCGACGCTGACGTAGCTGCGCAGGCTCTCCACGTCCTTGACCGTGCCGACCTCGTAGAGCGTGACTCCGGCGAGCCCGGCGATGGACCGGCCCGGCTCGACGGTCAGCCGGGGCACGGGCAGACCGGCCGACTCGCACACCTTCACCACGATGTCGCGCAGGCCGTCCGCGATGATCTTTACGTCCAGGACGTCGTCGCCGTGCACGTACGGGATGCCGTAGCCGCCGCCGAGGTCGAGCTCGGGGAGGACGACGCCGTGCTCCTCCTTGATCTCGACGAGCAGGGCGGCGAGGCGGCGCGCCGCGACCTCGAACCCGGCCGTGTCGGTGATCTGCGACCCGATGTGGGAGTGCAGGCCGACCAGTTCGAGCTGGGGCAGCGCCAGGATGCGGCGGACGGCCTCGGCGGCCGCGCCGCTGCTCAGCGACAGGCCGAACTTCTGGTCGTCGTGCGCGGTGGCGATGAACTCGTGCGTGTGGGCCTCGACGCCCACGGTGACACGGATCATGACCTTGGGCCGGGTGCCGTACTTGTCCGCGAGGAACCCGAGGCGGGCGATCTCCTCGTACGAGTCGACGACGATGTGACCGACGCCGACCTCGACGGCCCGCTCCAGCTCGGCGAGCGACTTGTTGTTGCCGTGCATGGTGATGCGCTCGGGGGGGAAGCCCACGCTGAGCGCGACCGCGAGCTCACCGGCGCTGCACACGTCGAGGCCGAGGTCCTCCTGCTGGATCCAGCGGGCGACCTCCTTGCACAGGAACGCCTTGCCCGCGTAGTGGACCTCGCCGTCGTGGAACGCCGCGCGGAAGTCGCGACAGCGGGACCGGAAGTCCTCCTCGTCGACGACGTAGAGCGGCGTGCCGTACTGCGCCGCGAGATCGCGCACGTCCACGCCGCCGATCGTGATCGCGCCGTCGATCCGGCCGGACGTTCGCGTCCAGATCGCCGGGTCGAGAAGGTTCAGGTCAGCGGGAACGTACGGTGGACGTTCCTCGGGCAGCGCTTCGGCATGCCCGTCACCGGCGGAATGGGCGAATCGGCTCACCCGAACGAGGCTATCCGACCCCACCGGCACAGCGAGACGGATGACCAACTGGCGAGACACGCGACTATATGAAATGCGGAAATTCCATCGTTCCAACGAAAAATTCGTTGGAAAGCCTCGAAGATGACGGACCTCCTTTTCCGCGGCTCGGGAGCGCCCTCCCTCCCCCCGCGAGCTTCCCGACCGCCTCAGCCCCGGCCGCGGCCGCGACGGCGATCATCCGTCCGGTACGTCACCGAGGAAGGGCGGGCGAGCCGGGGCCCGACACCGTCACAACCGCTCGGGCAACTCGGGGGTGAGCACCGCGACGAGAACGGTCCGCACCGCCGTCGCCAGCCAGAGTCTGGCGGTGTGGACGCCGGTCACCGGCCGATCTCCCACGGGAACGGCCGGGGCGTGCTCATGGGCGTCGTGATAGGCGAGCGCGAGCTGCCCGGCGTACGACTCCCAGGCCGGGTCGCGACCGGCCGCGCGCGTCGGGAGCTCGGCGAGCAGCCGGAGCACCGCCCGATCGTGCGGATCGTCCAGCAGCTCGGGCCGGAACCCCTCCTCCGGGACGCCGAGGCCACGCGCCCACCGCTGTACGGCCGCCGCCCGCGCGTGCGCGTACCGGACGACGAAGCCGGGGTTGTCCCACGTACGGGGGAAGTCCGGGGCGAGAGCGGCACGCTCCCGGATCTCGGGCGGCCCCTTCCGCACGATCTCGCGGACGACCTCACCCGGACAGCCGACCGTGATCAGCAGGAAGCCGTCCGGCCGGACCCTGACCTCCTCGACGCCGCCGTGTCCGCGAAGCCGTACCGCGATCTCCTCGGCGACCTCGCGCGGCGGCCGTCCGGACGCGGTCCGGAACGCGACCGGCGAGCCGTACACCGCCTCCCGCGCCCACGAGCCCAGGGGGACGGGCGGCGCGCCGATCAGTCCGGCAAGCTGGTCAGGGGTCACCTCCGCAGCGTAGGCCGCCGGGGAGCGTCCGATGGAGCATCCGCTGGAATGCCGTTGCTCACGGCCCCCGAGCCCCCGTCAACCTGACCCGCGCCCGCGTGGGGGCAGCGGGTGGTCAGATCAGGGCGACGGGCTCCGGGGGGAAGTAGCCCTGGAGCCGGGCGGAGCCGAGCAGGCGGCCGACCGCGGACTCGCGTACGCAGACGTAGGAGTACCGGTCACCGGAGTACACCCGCACCCCGTCGGCGCGGCACTGCCGCATGAGCACCTCGTCCCATTCGTCGGAGACGTCGGCGAAACCCAGGTCGGCGAGCACCTGGCGGCGGCCGAGCAGCGTCCCTCCGCCGACCTCGGGCAGGAACCTGTGCTCCGCGCCCGGCTGGCGGAGGAGCGTGGCCCCCGACTCGGGCAGGTGCGCGTAGAACGACGCCTTCCCGACGATCTCGGCGTCGGTCGAGCCGAAGTAGCGGACGAGGTCGGACAGGTAGTGCTGGCCGTACACGTCCCGGGGGTCGACGACGGCGACGTAGTCGCCCTCGGCGAGCCGCAGCGCCCGGTCGAGCGCCGCACCGCGCGTCATCGGGACGTCCGCGACCCGGATGACGAGATCCTGCAGAACGCCCTGCGGGAGAGCCGGGCCGTCGGCCGGGTTCGCGGTGTCGCCGGTGACCCCGCCCGCGCCTCCGGCGCCGGAGGCGACCGATACGGCGGTCCTGAGCGGCGTGAGGATCTGGCGGGCGCTCTTCTCGACCAGTCCGGCGTCCACGCCCTCGGCGACGATGACGAGCTGCCCGGGTACGTGGGCCTGGCGTGCGACCTGGTCCAGGAGATGCTCCAGCTCGGCCTCGCCGTACACGGCCGCGATGACGGAGACGGTGCCGCTGTTGCGGACGTTCGGCAACCCGACCACGTCGAACACCGGGTCGAGCAGCGGGGTGACGGGAACGGTCCTGCGCCAGCCGAGATGGGCTTCGCGGTCGAGACCCCCGGCGTCCGCGAGCAGCGCCTCCGCCTGCGCGACCGTCACCTCCGGTTTGACGCCCGCGGCCAGCCGGAGCACGGGCGTGGCGCAGGCGGCGATCTCGGCGATGGCGCGCGCGTCCGCGTCGGCCACGGCGACGACCAGCCCGGCCCGGCGATACGCGGTCAGGACGTCGTCATAGGACGTCTTGTCGTCGTCCTGGCCGGGCAGCGGCTGCCAGGCGCGCCCGCCGTGGAAGGACTCCGCGCCCTGCGGCTGCGGAGGGCCTCCGGCGGGGGCGGCACCGGCCCCCGCCGGAGTCTGAGCGGCGCCCGCCGGAACCTGGGCCGCGTCCGCGTCGGGCGCCTCGGCCGGCCGCGCGGGCGCGGGGAGGGCCACCGCGCCCAGCGTGAAGACCTCGGACGTACGGCCGCCGACGGCCGGGATCGGATTGTGCACACGCGGCTGGACGGCAAGCGGCAGGATGCCGACCCTGTCGTGGCGCAGGGCGGCCTTCCATTCCCGGGCACGGGCCTCGGTCGTCGTCAGGACGTACTCGAAGTGCTCCGCCGCCGGGACCGCGCGCGAGATGGGGCCGCCGGAGTGCCAGAAGACGGTCTTGACGCCGCGCTTGCGACAGGCCTCCACGAGATCCCGCAGCGCCCGCGACTCTCCGGCCAGGGCCTCCAGCCAGCGGCCGCCGTTGCCCTGCCGGGGGCCGGGCCGTACGGACTCGACGAAGAGCAGGTGCGGCTGGTGCTGGTCGAGCATCGCGGCCCAGTTCTCCGGGCCGAAGTTCGTCACCTGCCGCCACTCGTAGCGCAGCAGCGCCTCGGTCTGCCGGTCCACGATCGCGGCGACGGTGAGGTACGGCCTGGCCAGCGGCCCCTTGGGCACCTCGAAGCCCTCGGCCATGGGAGCGGAGACCCGCGGCGCGTTCGGATCGGGCACGGCGGCGGTCGCCGGGGCCTCGGAGACCTCGGGAAGCTCCGGCTTGAAGTCCGAGCGCTTGGGCGCGGGCCGCTTCTTCACCGGCTCCTTCAGGGTCTTGGCGACCGTGCCGGGATTCTTGGTGTGCAGCGCGTCCCCCAGCTTGAGCCAGCGGCTGTCCTGCACCGACACGAGCTTCCAGTTGGCGACCTCGGTCTGGTAGCGCTGCTCGGCCAGGTGCTTGGCGAGCTGGGTGTTCTGCCGTTCGGCCGTCCTCGCCCGGACCTCCGCCTCCCGCATCCGCGTCAGAGCCTCGGCCTCCGAGCGCGCCGCCTCGTCGAGCCGCCGCTGGTAGTCGGTGAGCAGCCGGGCCAGCTCCGCCGCCCCGGCGGCCTCCTCGACGGCCTGCGCCAACGCGCGCTTGACGCTCTCGAGGTCGCTCGTCTCGCTCATGGGTCACTCCGCGGTAGTCCGAAAAGGCGCAAGCCACAATATTCGCAGATCACCCAGATCGATCTCCGCTCCTCGAAGCGCACCGAAACCGCCGGCGCCGCTCGCCCCGGCGCATCCGGTGATCCACCCGCTCAGTGCGGAGATCGCCGGGCCCGCGTGACGGGTGGCGGCGTCGCGGGTTTCGCGCGTCGTCTGTTGGGGGCGCGGATCCGTAGACTCTCCGGTCGAGGTAGAAGGAGGGCGAACCGGTGCGCAAAGGTGAGTGGCCGCGATACCAGGCCAGGCCGTACGTGTGTGGTGCCATCGGGCCCTTCGACCCGGCCAGGCTGGACGTGCTCGCCCGCTCCGGCCCCGGCGTCCGCGTCGTGCACCGCGCCCAGGAGGCGGCACTCCTCAGCTCGGCTCCCATCACGCCGTACGGCCCGCGGACCACGGCGGGAGACGGCCCTCGGGACGGCGCGGGAGACGGCCTCGGAGGCGGCCGGGAACGCGCGGTCGCGGGCGTGTCCGGCCCGGCGGCCTTCGCCTGGGGCGGGCGGGGGGCGTTCGCGGGCGCGCCGTCCGGGACGGGTGCGCGTCCTGGCTGGCTGACCGTCGCCGAGACCTACGAGACGCCCGGCCTCATCGACGAGCCGGACGACGTGACCCTGCACACCGGGGCGTTCGGCCTGGACGACGTCTACTACCTGACCGACGGGGACGCGATCTACTTCGCGGGTCTCATCGAGCCCCTGCTGGCCCTGGCGCGCACGCCGTACGAGGTGAACTGGGACGCCTGGGCCGCGATCCTGAAGCTGACCTATCCACTGCTGGAGGACACTCCGTACCGGCAGATCAAGCGGTTGCCCGGCTCCTCCGCGCTGATCTGGTCCCGGAAGGACCGGCGGGCGCGCGTGGACCGGGCGGCCCCGCGCTGGGTGCGCGAGGAGCCGTTCGACCGGGGCGTGACGGGCGGCGACCTGGTCGCGCTGCTGCACGACGCGTTGAAGCCGTACGACAGCGTCCTGGTGCCGGTGAGCGGCGGGTACGACTCGCGGCTCCTGGCCAGCATCGCGGTGGCCAGGAAGATGGACGTCGAATCGTGGACGACCAGTCCGGACGACGGGCTGGACAACGACATCGACTTCGCCCGGTACATCACCCGCGAGCTGGGCCTTCCGCACCGGATCGTCCCGCAATATCCGGAAAAATACCCGGAAGAGGCACTGTGGGCGGCGCGACGGCTGGAGTACCTCACCAGCCACCACGCCTGGTACTCCCCGTTCGCCCGCGAGGTCCACCGTGCGGGGAGGCCCGTGGTGGACGGCCTGGCCGGCGGACCGCTGATGAAGAACTTCCTCATCACCGCCGACGCCGTGGACGCCGGGACCGGCGCCTCCCGCCGCGAGGCGCTCCTGGCCGCGCTGGCGACCGGCGAGCCGCACCTGCCCGTGCTCGGCGAGTCCGCCCTGGCCTGGATGGACGACCGGGTCCGTACGGCCTTCGCGCGGGCGACGTCGATGCTGCACGGCCACCGCTCCGAGTTGCCGCTGAGCGTGCTGCACACGCGCACCGCCCGGGGCATCGCCCGTTCGCCGGTCAACCTGGTGGGTCCCGAGGCCACGCCGGTGTTCCCGTTCCTGCACCCGGAGTTCTTCGACGCGGCGCTCTCGGTGCCGGTGACCCGCAAGGAGGGCGGCAGGTTCTACCGGGAGATCCTGAAGGCGGCCGATCCCAAGGTGGCGGCGCTGCCGTCCACGAACGGCGCGCTCCCCCACCGCCGGGTGCCGCTGCGTTCGAACGGCCCGGTCGCCCGCGAGTGGAACCACCGCATGCTGCTGCGGGCCGCGACCGTCCCCGGCCTGATGTCGCCCCAGATGCTGGAGGTCGTCTCCCAGGGGCCCGACGCGCTGGCGTCGTTCGGCTCGTGGAACTCGCGGTTCTGGCTGCGCGGCCTGGTGTTGTTCGGGGCGTGGCTGAGCGACTACGAGGACGTCCTCGGCGATCTCACTCCCCCGTGGTCCCCGCGGGGCTGAGGCAGGCGCTCGGGCCCGATCACCCGGCATGACCGTCCCCGCTCCGCACAAGTCGGATCGGCGACGGTGAGGTAGCTGTGCGCGACCGCGCGGCAACAGGCGAAAAGCACTTGTCAGGACCGAGTAACGACTCCTTGTCAGAGCCGGGTGGGTGGTAGTTTCTTGTTATGTATATGGCATGAGCTGGCATACAGCTGCGGAGTGTGACCAGGCCACCCCACCCCTTCCCTCATCAAGCGAGACCAGATGAACGCTGCTTCGCCATGCCCGGAATCCGTTTCCGAGGCTGCCGGCGATCTCACCTCGGAGATCACGGCGCCCAGCAACCTCATCCCGGCTTCAGAGCCGACTGCCGAGACCGCGAGCGACGGCGCCCCCGTGCCCGCTCGCGGGACCTCCAGTCATGGCACCCTCATGCCGACTTCCGAGATCGCGCGCGATCTCATGCCGACTTCTGAGATCGCGCGTCATGGCGATCTCATGCCGACTTCTGAGATCGCTGACGACTTCACCTCCCAGGACCCCCACTGGTACAAGCGGGCGGTCTTCTACGAGGTGCTGGTACGCGGTTTCAAGGACTCGAACGGCGATGGCACCGGCGACCTGCGCGGGCTCATCGAGAAGATGGACTACCTCAAGTGGCTGGGCATCGACTGCCTGTGGCTGCTGCCGTTGTACGAGTCGCCGCTGCGCGACGGCGGATACGACATCTCCGACTACCTGAAGATCCTTCCGGAGTTCGGTGACCTCAGCGACTTCATCCAGATGATCGAGGCGGCCCACGAACGCGGCCTTCGTGTCATCACGGACCTGGTCATGAACCACACCAGCGACAAGCATCCGTGGTTCCAGGCGTCCCGGCACGACCCGGAGGGGCCGTTCGGCGACTTCTACGTCTGGACGGACGACCCGACACAGTATCCCGACGCCCCGATCATCTTCATCGGCGCCGAGGAGTCCAACTGGACCTACGACCCGGTCCGCGGGCAGTACTACTGGCACCGGTTCTTCCACCACCAGCCGGACCTCAACTACGACAACCCGGACGTGCAGGAGGCCATGCTGGAGGTCCTGCGCTTCTGGCTCGACCTCGGCGTCGACGGGTTCCGGCTGGACGCCGTGCCGTACCTCTTCGAAAGAGAGGGCACCTCCTGCTCCGGGCTGCCCGAGACACACGAGTACCTCAGGCGGGTACGCGCCGAGGTGGACCGGCTCTACCCCGACCGGGTGCTGCTGGCCGAGGCGAACGGCTGGCCGGAGGACGTGGTCGAATACTTCGGCGACCCCACGGCCGGGGGCGACGAGTGCCACATGGCCTTCCACTTCCCGCTCATGCCGCGCATCTTCATGGCCGTGCGCAGGGAGAACCGGGAGCCCATCTCGGAGATCATGTCGCGCACGCCGAAGCTCCCGGAGAGCGCCCAGTGGGGCATCTTCCTCCGCAACCACGACGAGCTGACGCTCGAGACGGTCACCGAGGAGGAGCGCGACTACATGCACGCCGAGTACGCCAAGGACCCGCGGATGCGGGCCTACCTCGGCATCCGGCGCCGCCTGGCCCCGCTCCTGGAGAACGACAGGGACCAGATCGAGCTGTTCACCGCGCTGCTGCTCAGCATGCCGGGCTCGCCGGTCATGTACTACGGCGACGAGATCGGCATGGGCGACAACATCTGGCTGGAGGACCGCGACTCGGTCCGCACACCGATGCAGTGGAGCCCGGACCGCAACGCCGGGTTCTCCCAGGCCGACCCCGGCCGGCTGTACCTCCCCGTCGTGATGGACCCGATCTACGGGTACCAGTCGGTCAACGTCGAGGCCCAGCTGAAGAGTGAGTCGTCGCTGCTCCACTTCACCCGCCGCATGCTGCAGATCAGGCGGGAGCACCCGGTGTTCGGCACCGGCGAGTACATCGAGCTGTGGTCGCCGAACCCCAGCGTGCTGGCCTTCCTCCGCGAGGAGGGCGACGACCGGATGTTGTGTGTCAACAACCTGTCCAAGCATCCCCAGCCGGTCGAGCTCGACCTGCGCAGGTTCACCGGGATGACCCCGGTCGAATGCCGGGGCGGCGTCCCGTTCCCCGTCATCGGCGAACTGCCGTACCTGCTGACCCTCCCGGGTCACGGCTTCTACTGGTTCTCGATCCGCCCCTGAGCGGCCCCGGCACGGCGCCCGCCGGACCGCCTGCGGTCAGCGGGCGCTGTGCGGCACCCGGGCGCGTGCCGCCCGGCGTGCCGGGATCAGCGTGACGAGAAGTGACGCGCCTACCGCGACCAGCACGGAGGCGACGAGCATCCCCGGGGTGGGGGCGCGGCCGATCCCCGCCCCGACCCCGCTCTCCCGGCCCTCCAGGTCGATCAGGGCCGTCGACAGGGACGCCCCCGCGACGGTGCCGATGACCACCCCGGAGACGGCCAGCAGACCTGTGCCGGTCACCAGCGTCGCCATGACCTGGCGCGGGGTGAGCCCCATCGCCTTGAGCACCGCCAGGTCCGGCGCGTGGTCGCGCAGGCCGAGCGCGCTCGCGGTCAGCAGGTTCGCCAGGCCGATCAGGGCGAGCACGACGACCAGCGCGACGATGATCAGCCGGATGATCGACAGCCGGTCGGCCGGGTTCACCGCCTGGGCGACCTCCAGCGCCCTGTCATGGAGCCGGTCCCGCACCTCCGCGGGGTCGGCCCCCGGCCGCAGCACGAGGCTGTAGAACTGCGGCGGCTCCGCGTCCTTGGCCGCCAGGCTGTCGAGACCGAACGACAGCACCTCGCCGTCCTGCTCGGGCTCCACGACCCTGCCGACGATCCTGACGATCAGCGGGGTGCCGCCGATCGTCATCCGTACCCGGTCGCCGACGTGCACGCCGAGGAGGTCGAGCAGCCCCTGCCCGGCCACCGCCTCGCCCCGGTCCCGGAAGATCCGGCCCTCCACGACGGGGAACGGATAGGGATCGGCCGACAGGCCGAGCGCGCGGGTGCGTACCGTCCTGGTCTGCCACGGCACGAGCGCGTCCAGCTCGGCGCCGGGATACAACGCCGCCACGTCCGGGTCGGCCGCGGCCCGCCCGCGCGCCTCGTCCGCGCTCAGGTCGCCCGGGCGTACGGTCAACGCCGCCGCCTGGCCGACCCGCTCCGGATGGCGGATGAACTCGTCGAGCGTCGCCCATGAGCCGAGCCCGATGGAGATCATCATCATCGGGATGGCCACCCCCGACACCGTGAGCAGCGCGTGCGCCCTGCGGGTGAACGCGTCACGCGCGCCGAGCACCAGCGCGGGCGGCAGCCGTACGAGCAGGGCGACCCTGGCCAGGCGGGACAGGTGACCGCGCGGAGGCGCGGCGGGCGTGGCGGGGATCGGCGGCGTCCGCCCGCCCCGCCAGGCGGGCAGCCAGACCGAGCCCAGCACCACCAGACCGGTGCCGAGGGCGATCGCCGCGAACGGCCCGGACGACAGCGGGACGACCACGGTGTCCGGCAGCGCGTACGCGGTGATCAGGCGGCCGGCGACCAGCCCGACCACGATCCCGAACACGCCCAGGACGCCGTGCTCCGCGACCAGCGTGCGGGTCACCTGGCCCCGGGTGAACCCGAGCGACTTGAGGGTGGCGATGTCGCGCACCTGGCCGAGCACGCGGCCGCCGGTGGCGTTGGCCAGGGCGAGGGCCGCGGCGACCAGTCCCGCCACGCCGAACAGGGCGAGCAGCAGGCCGAGCAGCCGGTTGTCGAGCTCCATGGAGGCCCGGACCTCGCGCCACGTGGACACGCGCTGCACCTGGTTGTCGAGCGCGGTCACGGCCCGCTGCACCACGAGGTCGGTGTCGTCGGGGTCGGCGAGCCGCAGCCCGATCACCGTCTCCGTACGGCCGGACGCCGGCTCGACCACGTTGAGCGTCCCCGCCAGGGTCCAGACCAGCCCGGGGGCCCAGTCGGGATAGAAGCCCTGGTCGCCGCTCTCCGCCACGCCGGCCACGATCAGCGTGTGGGAGGCGCCGTTCAGGCCGGTGACCGGGAACGGGCTGCCCGGCCGCAGCCCGAGCGCCCGCGCGAACGACCGCTCGACCACGACCGCGTCCGGGTCGCGTACGTCGAGCCAGCGCCCCTCACGCAGCAGCGGGCGCGCGACGGCCTGGAACGCGGCGGGGGTCTCCTGCAGCGCGATGGGCACCTTTCGGCCGTGGCCGGTCAGGGTCGCCGGCGCGCTGCGGTACGGCCCGGCGATGTCCGCGACGCCGTCGAGCCCTTGCAGGGAGACGACGTCGGGGGTGTCCTTGGTGTGGATCCAGATGTGCGCGCCGTGCCCCCGGGTGAACAGGCCGCGCCAGGGGTTCGTGCCGTCTTCGAGCAGGGTGGCCGCGGTGACGAGCGCGGTGACGATCCCGGCGACCGTGAGGATCGTGAGCAACGCCTGCCCCCGGCGGGCCCGCAGGTCGGCGCGGATCCATCGCAGCTCGGCCCGCACGGATCAGCCCCGCAGCTCGACGACGTCGCCGACCGTGCCCAACGGGCGGCGACGCGTCTTGGGCAGGGCTCCGTCGTCGACGATCTGGCCGTCGAGGAGGCTGACGACCCGGTCGGCCATGCTGGCCACCCGCGCGTCGTGCGTGACGAGGACGATCGTCTGGCCCTTCCTGTGCACGTCGGACAGCAGGCGGAGCACGTCCTTGGTGTTGCGGCTGTCCAGGTTGCCGGTCGGCTCGTCGGCGAGGAGCAGCCGGGGCTGGTTGGCCAGCGCGCGGGCCAGCGCGACCCGCTGCTGCTCGCCTCCTGAGAGCTGTGCGGGAGCGGCGGCGGCACGCTCGGTGAGCCCCAGTTCACCGAGCAGGTATTCACGCCGCTCCCGAGCCTGCCGGGGCGACACCCCGCCCAGCAGCGCGGGCAGTTCCACGTTGTCGGCCACGGTCATGTTGGCGACCAGGTTGAAGAACTGGAAGACGAAGCCGACCTTCTGCCGCCTGAGCAGGGCCCATCCGCTCTCCGACAGCGTGTCGGCGCGGGTGCCGTCGATCCAGATCTCCCCGCTCGTACGGACGTCGAGCCCGCCGAGCATGTGGACGAGGGTCGACTTGCCCGAGCCCGACGGGCCCATGATGGCCACGAACTCGCCGCTCTCGACCCGCATGTCGATCCCGCGTACGGCCGGAACCGGCACTCCCCCCGACTGGTAGATCTTCACGAGGTTGATCGCTTTGATCGCGGGGGCGTCGGTCACGACCGGCCCCTCTCGGACGCCGGTGCGTGGCGGGGTTCGGGGGGTGTGGGGGGCATCAGGGAAGTTCCTCCTGGCAGCGTTCCAACCAGTCGAGGTCCGCCTGCAGATGGAGCATGGCGCCCTCGATCAGCAGCAGAGCCACCCGATTCCCCTGATCGGTTTGCTCGGCGAGTTCGTTGAGATCTCTCATCAGGGAGAGATAGTGGCGGCGCTGGCGGTTCACCAGCGCCATCCGGTCGGCGATCCCGGTCAGCGGGGCGAGCACGAGCTTCATGAAGAACTCGTCCCGGACCCGCGGCCCCTCCGTGGGCTCGTCGACCCAGTTCTCGAGTGCCTCACGGCCGGTGGCCGTGAGGTAGTAGACCTTCTTGTTCGGCCGGTTCGACTGCTCGACGTCCACGGCGCGGACGTAGCCGTCCTTCTCCAGACGTCCGAGCGTGACGTAGATCTGTCCGATGTTGGGCGACGGATACGCGCTCCCGAACGTCTTCTCGAGAGCGTGCTTCAGTTCGTAGCCATGGGCAGGTTCCTTCGCGAGGAGCGCCAGCAGCGGCAGCCGCACGCGCACACCTCCCAGAGCGTAGTGACCGGAACGTTATCGAGCGGACTGGGTACACCCGTTGACGCCCACATTATCGCTATGCATAACATGCATGCACCTACCTAACACGTATGTAACTCGGACTTAATGTGGAGGTCACGTCGTGTTCCGCCGAGGCTGCCTGCTCCTGGCCACCCTGCTCCTGGCAGGTTGCTCAGGGTTCGGCGGCGATCCCGGTGAGGAGCCGGGCAGCGGGACCGGCGGCACCGGCCCCATCACGCTCGTCATCGGACGGGACACGACGGCGTACCTTCGCCCGTTGCTCGACCGATGGAACCAGACCCACCCCGCCGAACGGGTGACGCTGCTCGAACTGCCGGAGGCGGCCGACGAGCAGCGCGCCCAGATGGTGGCCAACCTGCAGGCGCACAGCGACCGCTACGACGTGCTCGGGTTGGACGTGGTCTGGACGGCGGAGTTCGCCGACGCCGGCTGGATCGTCCCGCTGGACCGCAACCTGTTCCCCCTGAACAAGCTGCTGCCTCCGGTCGTGGACACCGCGGTCTACCGGGATCGGCTGTGGGCCGTGCCGTACACGAGCAACGCCGGGCTTCTCTACTACCGGTCCGACATCCTCAAGAAGGAGCACCTCAAGCCGCCCACGACCTGGGCGGAGCTCCGCGATCAGGCACTTCGCCTAGGCAAGAAATACGACATAGGCGGATACGCGGGCCAGTTCCTCCCATACGAGGGGCTGACCGTGAACTTCGCGGAGGCGGTCCACTCGGCCGGCGGCACGATCCTCGGGCCGGACGCGCGGACCGTGACCATGAACCCCGACACCACCCGGACCGCGCTCGGTTTCCTGGTCGGCGGCATCAAGGAGGGCTGGATCCCCCAGGAGGCGCTCGCCTACAAGGAGGAGGAGTCCCGGCTCGCCTTCCAGGAGGGCGAGCTGCTGTTCGCCCGCAACTGGCCGCACGCGTACGGCCCGGCCACCCACTCCGCGGTGGCCGGCAAGTTCCAGGTGACCCGGCTACCCGGCCTGAACGGCCCGGGGTCCAGCACGCTGGGCGGGCAGAACCTCGCCATCAGCGCATATTCGAAGCGGCAGAAGTCCGCACTCGACTTCATCCGCTACTTCACCGGACCGGACAACGAGCGGCTCGTCCTCACCGAGGGGTCCTTCCCCCCGGTGTGGGCCGACCTCTACGACGATCCGGAACTGATCAAGCGGTTCCCGTACCTGCCCGCGCTCAAGGAGGCGATCCTCTCCGCGCGGCCACGTCCGGTCACCGCGAACTACAACCAGGTCAGCCTGGTCATCTCCAGCGCCGTTTCCAGTGCGCTCAACCTCGGCAAACCCGTCGATGAGACCGTCACCGAGCTGAAACAGCAGCTCGGCGAGGTCATCCAGACTGGAGGATAGACAATGCGGAAACTCCCCCCGGTGCTCGCCGTCCTCGCCCTCGCTGCGGCCGCGTGCAGCAGCAACTCCGCGTCCGACACACCCGCCGCCGACGGCAGCGCCTCCGCCACGGCGGCGGCGGCCAAGCCCCTCGCCGGTGTCGCCATCGAGATCGCCGCGAAGTGGACCGGCGACGAGCAGGCCAGCTTCGAGAAGGTCCTCAGGGCGTTCGAGGAGAAGACGGGCGCCAAGGTCACCTACGCCTCCACGGGTGAGGACACCGGCGCCTACCTCGGCCCGCGCATCCAGGGCGGCAACCCGCCGGACGTCGCGATCCTGCCGCAGCCCGGCCTCGTGCAGCAGTACGCCGACCAGAACGCGCTCAAGCCGCTGTCCTCGGAGGTTCTGGCGCAGATCGACCAGAACTACACGCCGTACTGGAAGGAGCTCGGCTCCGCGAGCGGCCAGGTGTACGGCGTGCTCGTGAAGGCGGCGCACAAGTCCCTGATCTGGTACCGCCAGGGGGCCTTCGACGACGCGGGCGCCCAGGAGGCCGCGAGCTGGGACGACCTGATCGGCAAGACCGCGCAGACCCTGGCCGACTCCGGCACCGCGCCGTTCGCGCTGTGCGCCGCCTCCGGCTGGACGCTCACCGACCTGTTCGAGAACGTCTACCTGTCGTCGGCCGGCCCGGAGAACTACGACAAGCTGGCCAAGCACGAGATCCCGTGGACGGACCCGTCGGTCACCACCGCGCTGGAGAAGATTGCCCAGATCTTCGGCAAGAAGGACTTCATGCTCGGCGGCTCGTCCGGCGCGCTGCAGACCGACTTCCCGACCTGCGTCACCCAGGTGTACGGCCAGAAGAAGGCCGCGATGGTCATCGAGGCCGACTTCGTCGCCGCCTCGGTCGGCCAGTCGGGCGCCAAGGTCGGCGAGGAGGCGAAGATCATGCCGTTCCCGAAGGCCGGGGACACCGAGCCGGTCGTGCTCGGCGGCGACGTCGGTGTCGTGATGAAGGACTCCAAGGGCGCGCAGGCGCTGCTGGAGTTCCTCGCCTCCAAGGAGGGCGGCGAGGTCTGGGCGAAGGAGCCCGGCTACCTGTCGCCCAACCGCAACGTCTCGCCGGACAACTACCCGACCGAGCTGACCAAGAAGCTCGCGCAGACGATCATCTCCGCGGGTGAGGCGGTCCGGTACGACATGTCCGACCTCGCGCCCAGCGCCTTCGGCGGCACCGACGGCAAGGGCGAGTGGAAGCACCTGCAGGACTTCCTGCGGGACCCCAAGGACATCAAGGGCATCCAGGAGAAGCTGGAAGCGGACGCCGCCAAGGCCTACACGAAGTAAGGGGAAAAGGCCGTGACCGAACGGTTGGACGGCCAGCAGGCTCCCGGCGGCGACCTCGCCGCCGGGGCCTCCCCCGGCCCGACAGAGACCGAACCCCAGACGACGCGGCCACCGACCGCCGGCAAGGCGGCGATGCGGCTGGGTCCGTCCCCCAAGATGGCGGTGCTCTTCCTGCTTCCGGCGCTCGTGCTGCTGGCAGCCTGGGTGATCTACCCCATCGTCTACTCGATCCTGCGCAGCCTGTACGACGCGGCAGGGGACCGATTCGTCGGCCTGGAGAACTACGCCGCGATCTTCACCGACGCGAGCACGCTCACCACGATCAGGAACAACATCATCTGGGTCGTCGTGGCCCCGCTGATCGTGACCGTGCTCGGCCTGATCTTCGCGGTGCTGACCGAGCGCATCCGCTGGGCGACCGCGTTCAAGCTCGTCCTGTTCATGCCGATGGCGGTCTCGCTGCTCGCCGCCGGCGTCATCTTCCGGCTCGTCTACGAGCAGGACCCCGACAAGGGCGTGGCCAACGCCGTGATCACCACGGTGCACGACACCTTCAGCAGCAGCCAGGGCTATCCCGGCGCCCGGCCGCGCGAGAACGACCAGTCGCCCGTGGTGGTGAAGGACGGCGACGTCGTGACGAGGCAGCCGGCCCAGCCCGGCCAGCAGGTGCTGATCCCGCTCGTCGGCCTCAACCAGGACGCCGTCGCCGGCGCGGCGCCCGCCAAGGCCGCCGGCTCCGGCGGTCTCAGCGGCACGGTCTGGCTCGACGTCGTACGCGGAGGCGGCGGCACGGTCAACCAGATCGACGGCGTCGAGAAGGGCCTGGCCGGGATCACGGTGGAGGCGGTCGCGAACGGACAGGTCAAGGCCACCACCGAGACCTCCGCCGACGGCACCTTCTACTTCTCCGGGCTGGCGTCCGGTTCCTACGACATACGGCTCCCGCAGTCGAACTTCGAGGCGCCGTTCAACGGCCTGAGCTGGCTCGGCCCCACCCTGATCACGCCGGCGATCATCGGCGCGTACATCTGGGTGTGGGCGGGATTCGCGATGGTGCTGATCGCGGCCGGGCTCTCGGCGATCCCGCGTGACGCGCTGGAGGCGGCCCGCATCGACGGGGCCACCGAATGGCAGGTGTTCCGGCGGATCACCGTGCCGCTGCTCGCGCCGGTCCTGCTCGTCGTCTTCGTCACGATGGTCATCAACGTGTTGAAGGTGTTCGACCTGGTGTTCATCATCGCGCCGGGCTCGGTGCAACCGCAGGCGAACGTGATCGCGCTGGAGATGTGGCGCGTGTCGTTCGGCGGCGGCGGCAACCAGGGCATGGGTAGCGCCCTGGCCATCTTCCTGCTGGTCCTGGTGCTGCCGTTCATGATCTTCAACATCCGGCGGTTCAGGAGGGACGAGCGATGACAACCCTGACCGAGCCGAGGCACGCGCGCGCGATCGAGCGCGGCCTGATCGGGCGCGTCGTCGACCGGATCGGCGGCGGCCTGGTCCAGGTCGTCCTGATCCTCATCGCGATGTTCTGGCTGGTCCCCACGCTCGGGCTGCTGGTGGTCTCGCTTCGCGGCGAGAAGGAGAACAACTCCACCGGCTGGTGGACCCTCTTCACCAAGCCCGCCCAGATCACGTTCGAGAACTACGGCAACCTGCT
Organism: Microtetraspora sp. AC03309; assembly: GCF_020826795.1. Classification (NCBI taxonomy): domain Bacteria; kingdom Bacillati; phylum Actinomycetota; class Actinomycetes; order Streptosporangiales; family Streptosporangiaceae; genus Microtetraspora; species Microtetraspora sp. AC03309. The sequence goes on from NZ_JADDIL010000001.1 coordinate 136,759, forward strand.
GGCGTCCGGGTTCACGTCGTCGTTCTGGAACACCGTGATGATCACCGTGCCCGCGACGCTGCTGGTGATCGGGATCGCGGCCATGGCGGCGTACGCGTTCGCCTGGATCGAGTTCCCCGGCAGGGACGCCGTGTTCCTCCTGGTCATCGCCCTGCTGGTGGTGCCGATCCAGATCGCCCTGATCCCCATCGCCAAGATGTACGGGGCGCTGGACATCTTCGGCTCGATCGCCGGCGTGGTGCTGTTCCACGTGGCGTTCGGCCTGCCGTTCGCGATCTTCCTGCTCCGCAACTTCTTCGTGGGCATCCCCCGGGAACTGCTGGAGGCGGCGCGGATGGACGGCGCGCCGGAATGGCGGATCTTCGCGACCGTGGTGTTCCCGCTGGCCAAGCCCGCGATCGCGTCCCTCGGGATCTTCCAGTTCCTGTGGGTGTGGAACGACCTGCTGGTGGCCCTGGTTTTCGCCGACACCGCGAACCAGCCGATGACCAAGGCCCTACAGTCTCAGATGCGGCAGTTCGGCACCAACGTCGACATCCTCGCTCCCGGGGCCTTCCTGTCGCTGATCATCCCGCTGGTGCTCTTCTTCGCCTTCCAGCGGTACTTCGTCCAGGGCCTGCTCGCGGGGTCGGTGAAGTAGCGACCAGTCGGTCCGGACGGCCTACGGAGCCCGGACGCGTGCCTCTCGGGGGAGGGCACGCGTCCGGGTCCGCCGCACGACGACACATGCGTGGACCACCGCGTGCGGACACGAACGCGTGAGAACACCCACGTGCTGACACGAACCGCGAAGGCATGGATGACTGGGTCGACAGGGGTGACTCAGGAGCCATGGGCGCGAATCGACGCCAGCGCGAGCAGACACCAGCGCGAGCAGACACCAGCGCGAGCAGACACCAGCGCGAGCAGACACGAGCTCCGGGGGGCACGGGTCCCACCCGTCGTGGGAGGGCAGGAGGCTGAGCCGGCTTTGCGTTGTCGCGACACTTCAGCCTTGATCCCGAAAAGCCGATAGGCTTCCCGACCATGTCAGGGCGTCCCTTAAACGAAGTCATGGAAGCCGGATGGGCCACGGCCCTCGAACCGGTCGCCGAGCGGATCAGCGCCATGGGCGACTTCCTCCGGCAGGAAATTGCCGAAGACCGGCAGTATCTCCCCTCCGGGGCCAACGTGCTCCGCGCGTTCCAGCAGCCTCTGGACGAGGTACGGGTGCTGATCGTCGGCCAGGACCCCTATCCGACGCCCGGCCATCCGATCGGCCTGAGCTTCTCCGTCGCCGCGGATGTCCGCCCGCTGCCCGGCAGCCTGGTGAACATCTACAAGGAGTACATGGCCGACCTCGGCCACCCGCAGCCGAGCAACGGCGACCTCACGCCGTGGACCGAGCAGGGCGTGCTGCTTCTCAACAGGGTGCTGACCGTGATGCCCGGCAAGCCCGCCTCGCACCGGGGCAAGGGCTGGGAGCAGGTCACCGAACGCGCCATCACCGCACTCGTCGAGCGCGGCGGCCCGCTCGTGGCCATCCTGTGGGGCCGCGACGCCCGGAACCTGCGGCCCATGCTCGGGCAGGTGCCGTGCATCGAGTCGGCACACCCGAGTCCCCTGTCGGCCCGCAGCGGCTTCTTCGGCTCCCGCCCGTTCAGCCGCGCCAACGAGCTCCTCGAACAGCAGGGCGCCGCCCCTGTCGAGTGGAAGCTCCCCTGACCTCAGCCACTAGGATCAACCACCATGAGCGATGAAACGGATACCGGACGCTACCTCCGTCTGACGGTCGACCTTGTCGTCGAGGTCCAGGATGTGAAGGCGTTGCAGGCGGCGGCCCTGGCGGAGATCCGCCATCCGGACGCCGAGCTGGACGATGACGAGCGCCAGGAGCAGATCGAGCTGGTCAACGCGGACGACACCGGCGCCGCGGCCCTCCAGTGGCTGATCGAGCCCGATCACGTCCTCGGCCTGGTCGAGCACGTCAGCGATGTGGAGCCGCGCGAGGCGATGCTCGGCGTCGAGCCGTCGGACGGCATCCTTGAGGACGAGGATGAGCATGACCACGACGATCACGACCACGCGCACTGAAAACCCCGGCAGGTAGGGACCTCCCCGACCACCGGTGAACGTGACGGGCCGTCCTCGACAGGCGGCCCGTTCCGATTTTCCGCGTTTCTCCGGTGGTCCCTCACGGTCCCTGCCATCGGCCGCCGACCACCATGAGGTGCGGTCGTGGGACGCCGGTTCATGGAGCGGTGCCGCGTTCACACCGGAGCGATCAGGCTTCGAGGAGGCGCTGCCGATGGTCGGCCAGGGCCTCGCGCTCCCGCGCCAGCTCGCCGCAGCGGGCGGTGATCTCGTCGACCGTGCCTTCGGCCCATTGGGCCATCTGCTGGATCTCCCGGCCGGTATTCATGATCTTCCGATGCTTGTAAATATCGACGATCACATTGTCGAAGATCATGTCGGCGAACCAGCGGGTGTCCACCCGCGGAAGCTGGGGACTCGTCTCCACACCGATGTCCGCCAGTTCCCGAGAGAACGCGTCGAGCGCGCGCTGCGCCTCCCATGCCGCCTCGTCCGCCCTCATGAGCTGACCATGCTCGATCATGTCGGCGATGGCCCCTCCGCCGAGCACGTCCCAGGTGGACGCTCCGCGCGCTCCGCCAAGAGACCGCAGGACCCTCGCGATGGCATGGCCCACAGCCATGCCCGCCCGCCGCGCCTCTTCGTATTCGCGCAGTTCGGCATCGACGTCGGCGAGCCGGACGGCGACTCTCTCGAACTCCCGTCCTCGCGGGTCATCGGACTCGATGAGCATCCGCTCCTTGCGGGCGAGCAGTGTGCCGAGCTCGCCCGGGGCCGTGGCCACCTCGGCCAGACTCGCGTCGATCGACCGGAGGTCCGCGGTCAGCCACTCCAGCCGGGTGCGCTGGCCGTGGACGCGTTGCCGTACGGCTTCCGCCTCGGCGCGCTCTTTGACGAGCCGATCCTCTTTCGTGCCGAAGAGAGAAGCGAAGAAGCCACCCTGCTCCAACCTGACGACATCCCGATCTTCCTTGGCGAGCTGCTGTTCCAGCTCGGCCAGAAGCACCCCGACCTCGCTCATCTGCCCAGTGAGCGTGATGCGCTGCCGGGTCAGCCGCTCCCGGCGGCGAGCCCGCTCCTTGGCCTCACGAATTTTTTCATCAAGAGCATCAAAGGAGGTCATATTCGACAAGACGAACGATCAACATGCGACGTTCCCCGGCTTATTCACCATCTCGCCCGAAATCCGGCTTTCATTCCATTCCTTATCTCGGCCCGCTACGCGATCCCGACTCCTGCGCCGCGCGCGAATCCTCCGCCTGCCCAAGCGGCCGCCCATCCGCTGCGAGCGGGGAACGATCTCTCAGGCGGCGAGCAGTCCGGGGGTGCGGCAGAGCCAGTCGTTGAGCGTGCCGGCGAAGCCGGCCGGCGGACTGACGCTGAGACACGTGGTGTCGGCCGTGCGGCTGCCGATGCGGACACGGAAGGGCTCTCGACCGAGATCAGGGGCACCGGAGACCACCGCGAGCTCGGGGCCGCCGATCCACAGATGCTCGCCGATCGTGCGGCAACTCGCCTCGGGGCTTCCGGCCGTCCACGCGAGATGCCCGGCGAGCAGGCGTTGCGCGACCGTGCGGAGCACGGAGACGGTGCACAGGCTGTGCGCGCAGGCGGCCCCCTCCAACATCACCTCCGGCAGGCCGAACCTCCGGAGGCCACGCGTCGCGATCGTGAGGCAGGTGCAGGCGTCGGTCGCGGCGGGATCCCATGGCGGGCAGGAGCTGTCGGCGCCGACCTCGGTGGTCCAGCCGAGCCAGTCGTCTCCGAGCTGGAACTCCTGAGGCTCCTCCTGGCACCCCGTGCAGTGCGGGACGATCGCCCCGGTGAGCTGATCGACGATCACCCCACGACAGGCGTCGGCCACACCGCGCGCCACCGCCCTGGCGACCTGCGCGGCCTCGGGTTGCTCGGTGACCGGCGCGGTGCTGGTGACCACGACATGATGGCGAGCCCTGCGCACGGCCTCGCGGCCCTCGTCCCCGACGGCCATCCGTCGCCAGGGTGACTGCGCGGCCCGGAACACCTGAAGCTCCAACCGCGACGTGCCCACCGCCTGCGCGGCGGCCCGCCTGTGGGACCCGCTCATCCGCCACGGGACGACCGAGTCCAGGTCGACCGGTCGGCGGTCGACCGCGACGACGAACACCGAGGTGGTCTCGGCCGGCACGGAATAGGTGATCTTCATGGGTCCTCCTGTCGGTCGCTGGAGACCCCAGCTTGCGCGCGCCCCCGGACGCTCCACTCAACCGAACGCCCCTCTGTGGAAAACCCCGGTTATCCACAGCGGAGTTCCCCTCGCCTGCCAGGTACGGGCGCCATCAGCCGCTGTCGTGCCCGTCCACTTCGGGATCCGTCCACCCACACTCGGGAGGGGCGTCATCCTTCCGTTCCCTCCGCTGCGGCCGGAGTGAACCACCGTTTGATCCTCGGCCCGTGTCTGCGCCACCACGCCCAGCCCCAGAGTCCCTGGACGCCTGCCAGCACCAGGACCACGATCGCGGCGTCGATGACCGCGAGCCCGTCCCCGCCGTTCACCAGCGTGCCGATCGCGGGCAGCGCGATGGCCGCGAGGGCGGGGATCACGATCGTCACGGCCACGGTCAGGCACACCACGGTGCCCAGCACGAGCAGCAGCGTGTACGACCGCACCGCGGAACGCTCGCGGCATGAGAAGGCCGCGAGCGGATTCACGCCTCCACGGCCGATCACGCGACGGGCGAGATACCGCCCGTACGCCGCACCGTCGCCGTACAGGTTCCTGCATCGGGCGAGATCCTGGGCGACGAAATAGAGGTCGGTACGCATGAAGACGAGGAGCTGGAAGCTCATCGCGTCGATCTGCGTCAGAACGACGATGGAGAGGGCGGTGTGGACGCCCGCCTCCGGCGGGACGATGGAGAGACCGACGAGTCCGGCCCCCATGATGGCCGCGTCCAGGGTCATACCGGCGAGATAGACGGTCATCCGGACGCGTTTCTCCTCACCCCAGACTCCAGAGACGTCGGTCTGCACCACGAGGAACTGCAGGCGGGATCCCAGAGTCATCCGGCCGGGCACTCCGGCTGCTCGGGCGGTGCACAGGTGGGCGAGCTCGTGCAGCATGACGAGCGACCACGCGATGGCGATCTGGGTGACCAGGGAGACGGTGCCGAACTCGCTCCAGGCCATGATGCTCGGATTGGGCATGATCCCCGGCCTGACGGCGAGGGCGATCAACCCGCAGAGAAAGATCGTCACGAGGCCGGCACGGACCGCCGGGCGCAGAGTCCATCGAACATGGCGGGGCTTCAGCCAGGGAAGAGAGGGCCTCTCCCGCCGGGTGTCGTCCATCGGCCGGCCGTCTATCTCCGCGACGAACCCCACGCCCATCAGCGCCGTCACGAAGTCGGCCACATCGACGGCCGTCCCGGTTTCGGCGTTGAGGCGTTCCGCCACCTCGTCGATCGGCCCGCCGCCGGCCAGCAGGTCGATCGTTCTTCTGCCGATGTCCGGGAAGGAGACGAACTCTCCGGTCTCGACCCGTCCGACGATCCATTCCGCACCGTCGCGGCGCATGCGGAGCGGGTGAAGCCGTACTGTCGACGCTCCGGTCACGGCGTGCACGTGGCGCACCCCGCTTCACCGTGCGGGAACTCGGCGAAGATCGACTGGTGCGGGGCGACCAGATTGGTGCCCTGGATGAAACCGGCCGTGATCGGCGGCACTCCGGTGATGAGACGGAGCACCCCGTGCGCGACCAGGTTCCCGCACATCCCCGCCGACGTGGCGATCGCCCCCGGCCCGCCGAGGTCGACGGGACGGTACGCGGCGCCGGGAGGCCGGTCTCCGGACGGCGTGCGCTTGCGGTCTTCGATCCGCTGCATGCACTCGTAGCAGGCGCCGCGGCCGGGCGCGAAGACGCCCGTCGTGACGAGGGGGCCGCTGTAGCCGCCGCCCACCCATGGGATGCCGGCGGCGAAGCAGGCCCGATTGGTCCACACCCGGATGCCGTCGTCTCCCTTCGGTTCGTCGGCGCACAGGGCGAGCACATCGAATCCCGGCAGCAGATCCGTCAGATCCCGCTCGCGTCGGATGCGGGAGTACGCGCCGGTGATCTCGACATCGGAGTTCAGCCTTCTCAACCTCTCCACGGCGACGTCGACTTTGGCGCGGCCGACGTCGCGTTCCGTGAAGATCAGTTGCCGGTTGAGGTTGGAGAGCTCGACCCGGTCGTCGTCGACCAGATGCAGGAATCCCACTCCGGACGCCGCCAGGGCCAGTGCGACGGAAGCGCCGGCGCCTCCGACGCCGATCAGCAGGACCCGCGCTCTTCGCAACCTGAGCTGGGCATCCCAGCCGTGCTCCCGTGGAGTCAGGTCCGCCCAGCGGAAGAACGCGTGGCCGCGACTGTAACGGTCGCGCTCGCGCTCGCTGAGTTCGGGCGCTTCCGTGGCTCCGGCGTCTTCGACGTGACCGGAGGCCACGAGCTGGGAGACGATCGCGACGGTGTCACGCCGGGTCAGTTCGGGGAATCCCGATCGCACCAGCGCGGCGACGTCCGCGCACGTCCGGGTGCCGTTCATCGCCTCAAGGGCCGTCCACACCCAGCCATGCGGATCTTTGATCTCGTGGGCCAGCCCGTAGACGTCGCCTCCGATGCGGATGCGGCCGTCTTCCAACCTGTGCGCCGCGTGCTCGGGCTTAATTCTCGGCAACCGCAATCCGGCCTCCCGGCAGGGGCGTGGAAACCGCTTCCGACGCAGCCGAACATCCGAAGCGGAACGCGCGGAGCCATGATCGGGCGCGGGAGAGCCGCCCGGTCCTGGCTCCGCTCGTGCGGGTATGGGTCAGTTTCCGCTGGAGTTGCTGAGACGCTCGGTGGTCTCGAGCCGGTCCAGCCGGCGAATCTCGATCTTGACCGTCCCGTCAGCGGCGGTCTTTTCCGCGGCCTTGTTCTTGTCGAGGTCCCTGAGCTCGCTCACGAGTTTCCTCTTCTCGTCGACACACTCGATTGACATGACTTGTAAATGTACGGCCGTAGCGATTGTCAGATTAGATCATCGGTAACGGGAGGGAAAGGTGGGAATCCCGGGAGCCGCAATCTCCGTCACGGCGCTTTGAGCGAAGTGGGCGTCGCCTCCTGCGCCTGGCCTCCGGTGATCGGAGTGACGCCGCTCTGGAAACGCGTCATTCCGCGGAAGAAGAGCGCGGCGAGCGGCACGGCGAATCCGGCGACCGTGGAGACCGCCAGCAGTGCGGGCCGGCCGAACACGGCGCCGACCGGCCCGGTCAGCGCGAGCCCCAGGGGCATCATGACCGAGGAGGCCAGCCAGTCGACGGACGTGACCCGCGCGAGGCGCTCGGACGGGATCTCCCGCTGGAGGTTCACCACCCATTGCACGGCGAAGATCTCCAGTCCCAGTCCGGCGACGATGTAGCAGGCGTACAGGAACCCCGGGGACACCGGCCAGCTCAGCGCCAGCGGCACGGCCCCGTACAACGCGAGCCCGATGATGCCGGTCAGACCGGGCCGTCCGGGTTTCCACCGCATGCTGATCACTCCGCCCACCAGGCCACCGACCGAGAGCAGGGCCAGAGCGGTGCCGTACACGGCGTCACCGCCGAAGGTGTCGCGGGAGATGAGGGGCAGCAGGACCTGCGCCGGCGCGACCGTGAACATCAGCTGGAGCGCGACGGCGACGATGACCCCCGTCACCCACGGCCGTCGCCAGACTTCGGAGAGACCGTCCGCGATCTCCCGGACCGCCGACGTCCGCTGCGCCGGCGCGGCCGCGGGTTCGCGCAGCGGAAGGAGGAGGACGAGAGCGAGCAGGTAGGCGGCCAGCACGGCGAGGAACCCGACACGGGGAGACCAGACCGTCACCACGTACGCGCCGAAGCCCGGCCCGATGATGGCGCCGATCCGCCAGGAGACCGCGCCGAGCGCCACGCCCGCGGAGCGCTGGGCGGGCGTGAGCACCGACGACAGGCAGGCCTGGTACGCGGGCCGGTGGAACGCCTCCGCCGATCCGACGAGGAAGACCAGGAAGGCGAGGAGCCACGCCGGAGCACTGCCGCGCGCCCCGATCGCGACCACACAGCACTGGAACGCCAAGGAGGCGATCATGACGGTCCGGCGCGGCAACCGATCCGCCCACAGCCCGCCGAGCAACGCGAACAGGATCAACGCGATCCACCGCCCGGTGAAGATCGCGCCCACCGTCGAAGCGGTACCGCCCGCGTTGAGAGCGGCGATGGTCACCGCGACGGGGAAGATCTGGTCGGCCGCCACCGACATCGTGAAGCTGAGCCACAGCAGGCGGAACTCGCGGTTTCGGACCAGAGAACCGTCAGCGGGACGGGCCGACCGGATGAGCTTGCTCCAACGAGTGCGCATGCCACGAAATCATCCCTTCCCGGTTGAATCGCGCAAGGGAGATGAATGGACCCCCGAGGCATGCGACTTGTGCAGGTCCGTAATAAAGCCGTGCCGGTTCGCCGCGCGAAGGCGCACACGGGCGCATACGGGCGCGCGCAAGCGCGTGCGGGCGCGCGGAAAGGGCTCTCAGACGCCGGTGGTAACGCGTGTCCGGCGCACGATCGCGGAGGCCAGCAGATACTGGCCGACGATGTACGTCGACATGATGAGAAAACCTATGTACGGAATATCGAGGTCGGCGATTCCGAGTGCGATAAGGGTGTCGGACAGCAAGAACAGCCCTCCGCCCAGCCCGGCACGCACGCCGTACCAGGACGAGGTGATCGCGGTGGTGGTGAGCACCAGGGAGTAGGCGGCGACCGGGATCTGCAACGCGCCGAGCCGGGGCCACAGCAGCGTGACCAGCACCAGCCACACGACTCCGTAGACGGCCACCGCCGCCCACGGCGCGCCGGGCCGCCGACCGCGCGCAGAACCCGGACCTGCGGCCCCGCTCGCGGTCTCGCCCGCGGAACCGACCTCGCCCTCAGCGGCGACCTGGGCTCCAGAACCGACCTCGGCTCCAGAACCGGCCTCGGCGAGATGTCCGGCCCGTGGCGCCTTCCGGAAGGCGGGCCTCTCCCGTACGAAGAACGTGATGTAGCAGACATGCGCGACGGCGAAGAACCCCATGCCGGGGACGAACATCCCGTCGATCTCCAGGGCGATGTCCCCGGCCGCCGACGCCAGGAGGGCCGCCACGATGATCCCCGGGCCGCGCCGGGCGAGCACCCAGAGCGCGAGAAGGGGCATCAGCAGGGCCTTGCTCACCGGGTCGAGCAAGCCCGGCTCGGTGAGCACCGCGACCAGATGGACCACCGAGCACACCCAGAACGCGATCAGAACCGGCCCGGCGAACCTCGCGGGAGCACCGGGCGCGCGATCCGGCTGAACAACATTCGGTGACTCGTCCATGCCCGGGATCCTAGTGAGCGGGTCTCACGTTAGTAAGACTCCCGAAGGACCCGGCGGCCTACTCCCCGGCATACCCCCGAACCCGGCGGAACGGTGGAGACAGGCCAACAAGGCCACGAATCCGGACATGGACGCGACGTGATCGCACGTCCAATGCCATTAATACGTTTTCGCGCCGACGCAGCGCTCTCCACGTTCAGTCGGCATTGGACGTGCGGTCGTCACACTCCGCCGGCCGCGCGCAGCGAGGCGGTGTGCGTGGCCGCGTGGCGAAGCCGCGTGCGCGGCGAGCCACGTCGTGAGACCGGTGGTGGTCAGTTGCAGTAGCTGGAGTCCTTGATGCCCTTGATCTGGTAGAACCTGTACTTCTTTCCATCAGTCAGGGTCAGGGGCAGCGTGCCGTTGCACGTGGACCGGCCGGCCTTGGTCAGGTGGTGGTAGCGGTAGAGGACCTTCTTCCAGTTCCGCTTCGGAGTGGTCACCGTGAACTGCTCTCCGTCCGTCTTCTCCCACTTGCAGTGGGTGACGCCCTGGCAGGGGTTGCTGTACCTGACGGCAGCCTCGGCCGGAAGCTGGACGGCTCCCATGAGCGCCATGCCTGCGATCGACGTGACGGCAATCTTGGCAAATGTCTTCATTTTTCCCCTCATCCCGTTGGCGGGCCAGAACGTAGCGCACGGCATGAGAAAGATCCAGAGGGATGGTCTACCGCCGGGAGCCCGTACTCCGGGTGACTCCCCGTCGCCGTCGAAGGCGATGGAGACGCCCCGCTCGGAGGCGGTGTATTGGACACCGCGGCACTCGGAGACGGAGTCATCCCTGGCCACGATGGTTGCCGGCGTGACCGGAGCCACTCGGAGAGCTCCGGGTGAGACATCGGGAGGATCGTCCGGGAGGACACTCGGGGTGATGCGCCGGATCACGAACCGACGTGACCCGACTGTGACCTTCCTCGCCGAGGACATCGCATATCGCCGTAAATCCATCACAACTTTCCGGCGGTTCGCCGCATCCAACCCTCCGTGGGCGTGCTGATAGCGGGGGATCCGCAGCATCTGGGCGGTTACTGGTTGGCCGGAAGACTGGGCGCGGGAGGCCAGGGTGTGGTCTACGAGGCCTACGCCGAGGACGGCGTCCGGGTGGCCATCAAGGTCCTCCACGGTGGCCAGGCAGGGCAGCTGGCCAGGGAGGCCGCGGCCGCGGAGCGGGTCGCCTCGTTCTGCACCGCGCGGGTGATCGCCGCCGACCTGGAAGGGCCGCGACCCTACATCGTCAGTGAGTACGTGCCGGGACCGAGCCTGCGCACGGCGGTCGGCGAGGGACGCCGGTTCCTCGGCGGTGACCTGCATCGGCTGGCCACGGCGGTGGCCACGGCGCTGACCGCGATCCACGAGGCCGGCGTGATCCACCGGGACCTCAAGCCGGACAACGTGCTGCTGGGTCCCGACGGCCCCCGGGTCATCGATTTCGGCATCGCCAGGACCGCGGAGATGTCGCTGACCGCGACGGGGTTGGTGACCGGCACCCCCACCTACATGGCGCCGGAGGTGTTCACCGGGCAGCGGGCGGGCACGCCCGCCGACGTGTTCGCGTGGGGCGGCATCATGCTCTACGCGGCCACGGGCACCGATCCCTTCGAGGCCGAGAGCCTGGGCGGAGTGATGCATCGGGTGCTGTCCGCCAGTCCCGACCTCGGGGTGCTGCCGGAGACATTGCGTCCGCTGGTGGCCGCGGCGCTCAGCAAGGAGCCACAGGAGCGGCCCACCGCGCGGCAACTGCTCATCGCTCTGGTCAGCGGCGGCGCCGGGCTCGACACTGGACGACTGCTGGCCCAGGGCAACCGTGCGGCGGCCGACGTGGCCGTCCCCGACGCCGACCCCGCGCTCGGCACACTGGCGGAGGAGTCCTACGCGCTGCTCGGCCCGGCGGAACGCGAGCTCGCGGCCGAGTTCTTCCTGCGGCTGATCACCGTGAACGAGCGCGGCGAGCTTTCCTTACGGCACGCGGATCTGGCCGAACTGACGGAAGACAGGCCGCGGTCCGAGGTCGCGGCGATCACGCGGATGGTGAAGGTGTTCGGCTACCTGCTGGGCAGGGACGGCGAGCAGATCTGGCTGGCGCGCCCCGCCCTGCCGCATGCCTGGCCCCGCCTGCGCCGCTGGATCGACGCCGACCGCGACGGCCTCGCCGTACACCACCAGATCGTGACCGCCGCGAAGCTGTGGGTGGCGTCCGGGCGCAGGCACGGGGACCTGTTCCAGGGCAGCAGCCTGGAGAACGGCCTGCGGTGGGCGGCCACCGGCCGCAAGAACATCACCCTGTCCCCGGCCGAGCGCGACTTCCTGGAGTCCTCTGCGCGGCTGAGCAGGCGCAGGGCCAAGCGCGCCAGGCTGGTTTCGCTGAGCCTGGCGGGGTTGCTCGTCATCGCACTGGTCGCGGGTGGCCTGGCCATCTATCAGGGCGGGGTCGCCGACGCCCGGGCCGAGGAGTTGTCGGTTCAACTGAACAGGTCGGAGTCGGTGCGGCTGGCCACGCTGGCGGACACGACCAGGCGCACCGACCCGCGCCTGGCCATGCTCCTCAGCGTGGCCGCCTGGCGGCTGGGCGGTACACCGCAGTCCAGAGCGGCGCTGACCGGCTCGCTCGCTCAACGCGAGCGGGCGATGTTCCGGGATCCGGCCGGTACGAGTGACACCTTGCGGGCGTTCGGCCGCGACGGGCGCACGCTGGTCAGCATCGACAAGGACCAGGCACGGCTGTGGGACGTACGCACCGGTAGGCGGACCGCTCTGATCTCCGGGCTGGGGCTTGACGGTGGGCGGGTGGTGAGCGTCGGTCTGTCCCCCTCGGGCCGTACGCTCATCGCGGCGACCGCCAAGCGGGCGGGGGCGTGGGACACCCGCACAGGGAAAGCCATCAGAACCTGGACGTTCCGCCGGGATGCCGATCTGATCGACGGCTGGGTCGCGGCCGTCATGGAGCACGAGGGCCGGCGGGTGATCGTCAGGCCCGGCGAGAGCGACCAGTTCAATGTGATCGCCGCTGAGAACCCGGCAGCCCGGAGGGGCACCGTGAGCCCTGACGGTGCATGGCTGGCGCGGTACGGCTACGGGACGCTGAAGCTGACCAACATCAAGGACGGCCGGTTGGCGGAGATCGGCGAGAAGGACGGGGCCGAAACGACGGAGACCTGGAACAAGGGCGATCCGGTGTTCAACGCGGACGGGCGGCTGCTGGCGACGGTCGCACGCGAGAGCATCGAGTTCTGGCGGCTGCCCGACGCCACCTCGCTCAGACAGGCCCCGGTGTTACTCAGCGAGGTTCCGGTCCGGGGTTATGGGGACCTCGGCGTCATGCCCGTGGGCGCCTTCGACGGCTCGACGTTCCGGTATCGCATGGGAGATCAGGTCTTCTCCGTCGACGTCACCGACCTGATGACCGAAGCTGAACCGGGACTGGTGGACAACGCGGCGTTCAGCCGGGACGGGCGCCACCTGGTGGTGGAGGAGACGGCGGGCGCCAGGACGTTGTACGCGGCCCCGAGCGGAAAGCCGATCGGCTCCCTGCCCGCCGCCGAGAGCACCGAATTCAGTGGGGACGGGCGGTGGGTGGCCCTCCTGTCCCGGGGCCGGGTCACCGTCCTGGACACGGCCACCAGGAAGGTCGCGGCCGAATTCACCACCGTCGAGCGCGATCTGAAAGCCGGGTCCTTACGCTTCAGTCCCGACGGAACCCGGCTCGCGTTCACCCTGGACACCCCCCTCGCCGGACGTTCCCCGCGCAGGCACGCCGTGGAACTCTGGGACTGGTCGGCCCGTCGCAGGCTGTGGCAGGCGCCCACGGGCATGGTGGTGGACCTGGCGTTCTCACCCGACGGCCGTCGACTGGCCGTCGTCGGTCCCGAGCATCGACTTCTCGACGCCACCAGTGGAAAGGCGATCGGCGAGCCCTTCGGCGCCAGCGGCAAGGACAGCCTAGGCAGCGGGGTGTACTTCACCCACGCGGGCAGGGCCATCGTCGTGTTCGACACGCGCGGACGCATGACTCTGTGGGACCCCGCCACCCTGCGCATGATCGGCACTCCCACCCGAAGCGCCTTCGCCGGGGGCGACGCCTACTCACCCACCGAGGACCTCATCGCGGTCAGCGAGGGCGAGGGCCGCGTGCGGTTGTTCGATCCGCTCACAGGAGACGACTTCGGCCTGTCCGCCGACACCGGCGGCGGACGGGACCCCGAGACCGGCGAGCTGATGTCCGTCGCCTTCACCCCCGACGGGGCCGACGTCCTGACCGTGGACAGGAACGGGACGGTCAGACACTTCCCGGCCGCGGCGGAGGCTGTCGCCACGGCCGTCTGCGCACGGGCCGGACGGTCGCTGACCCCGCAGGAGTGGAAGACCTACATTCCCGCGCTGCCGTACCGGAAGGTCTGCGGATAGCCCTGGGGTTTCCTGCGTACTCAGCTCATCCGGAAGACCGGGCCGCGCGGGCGGAAGGGGAGAAAGGCCCCGGCGGGGATCAGGAAGGCGTGCTCCCTGCGGACCCGCACGACGTCGCACTCGCCATCGGTGATCACGAGGATCGGGCCCGCCGGCGGAAAGTCGTCGGCCCGTTCCAGCAGGTTGATCCCGGGTTGCAGGATCGTGCCTCCACGGCCCCGGACGCGGACCTTCGCGGCGATGTCCTCGACCGCCAGGTATCCGGCGTCGTACGCGGCGGCGTCGCAGAACACCACGCGAGCGCGCGGCACGTCCCGGGCGACGGCGTACGAGGCGATGGCGCCCAGCGCCTTTCCGAGCAGCTTCACGTCCATCGAGCCCGAGGTGTCCAGCACGACGCCGAAGGTGGCCTGCTGGACGAGCTCCTCGGGACGGACCCAGCCGGGGCGCGGGATGTCGGGCGTGGCCGACTGCCGCCGGGACGCCCGGCCGTAGGAACGGCGCCGTTCGACGGCGGGCACATGCTCCTCGAACCAGCGCGCGAGAGCGGCGTCCCACGGGAGCGGGGGCTGGTCAAGCGCGCGGATCTCCTGTTCAAGACCGGCCGGGATGGAGCCGCGCCCGCCGCCCCGGTGGTAGGCGAGGCCGGTCGTCAGCGCGTTCCGGTAGTAGTCGTCGAGATCGACGTAACGTCCGGGAACACCGGGACGCGGCGGCGGCTCGCCCAGCACGTCCCCGAGCCCGCGCCCGCGCAGGGTCGCCAGCTTCCGCATCCGCCGCAGGTCGGTGGCGATCCGGTCGTAGACGGCCTCGCCGGACAGCCCCTTGAGCGAGGGGTCGTGGAGCAGCCCCTCCGGCATCGTCCCGACCTCCATCTCGACCAGCCATCCGTTGACGACGTAGTCGCAGGCGATGTTCCAGAGGTACGGATCACGCCATCCGGCGCGGTCGCCGTGGCGCAGCGCGGCGTGCAGCATCTCGTGCGCCAGCACGAACCGCCACTCGTCCGCCGACATCGAGACCAGAGGATTGACGTAGATCTCCGCGGCCTGGGCGTTGACCGCGGCCACGGAGATGTCCCAGGCGCGCGCGAGGTCGGCGTCCGCGACGATCTTCATGCCGGTCGCGAGGGCGCCCAGCAGCGGGTACGACGACACGAACCAGCCCAGCGCCACGTCCCACGGCTTCTTGACGGCGTCGGTGAGCGAGCCACGGGCACGGCCCGCGACCTCGATGGCCCGGGCCGCGGCGGCCGACACCCCGATAGCGAACGACCGCGGGAAGTCCAGGCGCGCGGCGGTCTCCTCCGTCCCGACGAAGAAGTCCGGAAATTTCGTGGTCTGGAATTCGACCGGCACCTCACCGGCCCGCCACCGGGCGGCCAGCACCCGCTCGTCCTCCTCGGGCAAGGGATGCGGCAGCGGCTCCGGCGGGCGGCCGATCTTCAGAGTGTGCAGGAACCGGTCGACGGCCACGCAGCACGCGGCCCGGTAGGCGGTCCCGGGTGCCCGTCTCGACTCCTGCCACCGCGTGGCCTCGTCCGGCCCCACGTCCTCGGCCGCCGCCGTACGCGGATCGAGGTGGCCGAACCCGGCGTGCAGCAGGCAGTGCGCGAACACCCAGGCCCATTCGCCGGCGTCCGCGCGCCGCTTCGGGTGGTGGTACACGCTGCCGCTCGCCGTGACGTACGCCCACGCGTCCTTGGGCAGCTCGCCGTCCGGGGCCTGGTAGAGGTATCCGCGTAGCGGCCGGAACAGCGGATGCGCCCACACCAGCTCCCAGCCCTTGTACACGGCCTCGCGCCACGGATCCGGCTTCTGCTTTCGCGGCGGCATGTCAGCTCCGGGCGGCGGCGAGGCGGGGCAGGTCGCGGCTGACCTCGACGAGGAACCACGAGGGCAGCACCGGAGCGCCGTCGTCTCCCGTCGCGATGACGAGCTGGGCGCATTCGAGCGAGATCTCGGCGAGCTCGACGAGCAGGGTCTTGGCCCGGAAGGCGAGCTGCCTCCCGGACGGCGAGGCGTGGTCCTTCGAGTCCGGCAGCCCCCTGACGAGTCGCGCGCGGAACGTCTCGGCCAGGAAGTAGAGCAGGTCGCGGTCCTCGGGCCGCCGCGGCCAGGCCGCGTCTCCCTTGATGACAGCCTCCAGGTCGTAGGCGTGCCGCACGGTCTTGACGTACGCGCGAAACCCCGAGGCGTGCGGCGCGGAGAGGGCGCCGTACGCGAGGACGCCCAGGGTGTCCTCGTCGAGTGCCTCGCCGTACGAGTGGACGGCGTCGGACAGCATGTGCCAGCCGCGCGGTGTGGAGAACGGCTCCTCGGTCTTCGGCGGCGGGCTCCACAGGTGGTCGGGCCGCTGGACGAGGTAGTCGACGATCCACGGGTGGATGCCGTGCTCCGCCGCCCATTTCAGCCAGTCGGTGGCCGAGGCGCGCAGATGGACGTGGATCATCCGGTTGACCAGGGCGGACGCCATGGGCCTCGCGAGGGCGTTGTCGGTCGCGCGGTTGCCCGCTCCGATGACGACCGAGCCCTCGGGCAGCTCGTACGCGCCGATCCGCCGGTCGAGGATCAGCGAGTAGAACGCCTTCTGCACCTCGGGGGCGGAGGCGTTGAGCTCGTCGAGGAACAGGCAGTACGGCTCGTCCCTGGCGATGGTCTCCGGCGGCGCGAACCTGCTCCGGTCGCCCACGATCTGCGGCACGCCGATGAGGTCCTCCGGCGCGAGCTGGGTGCCGAGCAGGGTGACGCAGTGCAGCCCGAGCGACGCGGCGAACGCCTGGACCAGGGAGCTCTTCCCGATGCCCGGCGCTCCCCACAGGAACACCGGCCGTACGACGGCGACGTGCAGCAACACGTCGGGAAGCTGCGCCGGGGTCACGGTGAGGGTGGCCTGCATGGCACCCAGGTTTCCGCACCCTCTACCGGAAAGCACCCGATTTATCGGGACATCGCGCAGATTATCGGGACAGCGCGCGGACGGCTCCTCAGACCTGGGCGATGGCGAGGGACTGGGCGGGAAGATAGAGGTCGCCGTCCATGGCCCGCACCGCCTCGTCGGAGGCGAGCAGCACCCGTTTCGCGCCCGGCGACAGCCGTACGGGAATGGGGAAGGCGCCGAAGTTGGCCACCACATGGAGCGAGCCGCGTTCCATCACCAGGTAGTGCCGCTGCTCGTCGAAGCGGACCCGGACCCGGTCGAGGCGGGGGTCGGCGAGGTCGGGGTGCGTCTTGCGCAGCGCGATGAGGTCGCGGTACCAGCCGAGCAGCGACATCGAGCCGTCGTCGAAGATCTCGCTCCAGTCGAGCTTGGAGCGCAGGAACGTGGACTCCTCCTGCGGGTCGGGGGCCTTCCAGTCGTAACCGAACCCCTCGAACTCGCGCCTGCGCCGCTCAGCCTCACCGCCGGCCAGCACCGGGTCGTAATGGTCGGTGAAGAAGTAGAAGGGCGTCCCCGCCCCCCACTCCTCTCCCATGAACAGCATGGGCGTGAACGGCGAGGTCAGCAGCAGGCCGGCGGCGATCCAGAGCTGCTCGGGCTCCATCCGGTCGCCGAGGGGCCGGTTGCCGATCTGGTCGTGGTTCTGGACGCAGCAGACGAACCGGTAGCCGGGGACGCCGTTCGCCGGCCTGCCATGGCTGCGCCCGCGGAACGACGAATAGCTGCCGTCGTGGAAATATCCGGATGTGAGCACCTTGGCCAGCGCGGACAGCGGCGCGAAGTCCGCGTAGTAGGCGTGCCGCTCCCCCGTCACCGCCGCGTGGATGGCGTGGTGGACGTCGTCGTTCCAGGCCGCGTGCATACCGAGCCCGCCCGCCTCGCGCGAGGTGACCATGCGCGGATCGTTCAGGTCGGACTCGGCGATCAGCGTGAGCGGGCGGCCGAGGTTGGTGGACAGCGCCTCCACCTCGCCCGACAACTCCTCCAGGAAGTGCACGGCGCGCCGGTCGTGCAGCGCGTGCACGGCGTCGAGCCGCAGGCCGTCGATGTGGTAGTCGCGCAGCCACTGCAACGCGTTGCCGATGAAGTAGCGCCGGACCTCGTCGGATCCGGGGCCGTCCAGGTTGATCGCGTCGCCCCAGTAGGAGCCCTTGAATCCGTGCAGGTACGGCCCGAACTTCGCGAGGTAGTTCCCCGACGGACCCAGGTGGTTGTAGACGACGTCGAGGATCACGCCGATCCCGGCCCGGTGGCACGCGTCCACGAAGTCCTTCAGGCCGTCGGGACCGCCGTACTCCTCGTTGACCGCGTAGAGGTCGACGCCGTCGTACCCCCAGTTGCGCCGCCCCGGGACCGGGGCCACCGGCATCAGCTCGACGAAGTCGGCACCGAGATCGACCAGGTGGCGCAGCCGCTCCGCGGCGGCGGCGAAGGTGCCCTCCGGGGTGAACGTGCCGACGTGCAGCTCGTAGATGACCGATCCGCGCAGGTCACGGCCGCGCCATTCCTGGTCGCCCCAGGTGAACCTGTCATGGTCGTAGACGCGGCTCGGCCCCTCCACGCCGTACGGCTGGCGCCGCGTCCGCGGGTCGGGGAACGGGCCCTCGCCGTCGACGTGGAAGGCGTAGTCGGCGCCGTGTTCCGCTCCGGCGGCGTGCCACCAGCCGCCGGCTCCCGCCCTCATGTCCCGCCTGGCGCCCCCCGACTCGACCTCTACACGTTCCGCCTCGGGTGCCCAGACCTCGAACATGCCACTCCCGTCGTCGTGATTGGTGTCGCCGTGCACACTTCACCGCCCGAGTATCGCGACCGGATAACGGGACAGGAGATGCCCCATCGGGACGCGTCCGGTGTATTCCCATCCGGTCAGCAGATCGCGCCACCGTCCCGGAGGGAGCATGAGCGTCTCGCTCCCCCAGCCGCCGCGCCGTTCGAGCGCCACCGGCAGGCGGGTCGCCACCACCAGCGCCTCGTCCCCGCGCGAGAACGCGACCGCGTGCTCACCCGCCTCCACCGGCGTGTACGACGCCTCCGGGTCGAGCCGTCTCCTGAGCCGCAGGGCGGTGGTGGTGACGAGCAGCTTCTGGCCGTCCCACGTATCGGGGCGAGTGCCGGGGGTCAGGATCTCGGCCAGCAGCGCCCGCCGCGCCCGGAAGTCGACCGGCCGCCGGTTGTCCGGGTCGACCAGGGAGAAGTCGGTGATCTCGTTGCCCTGGTAGACGTCGGGGATGCCCGGCATCAACAGCTGGACGGCCTTCTGGCCGAGGGAGTTGACCCGGGCGTACCTGTCCACGACCGCCGTGAACGCGGCGACCGATTCGCCGCAGACGCCGATCGCCTCCTGGGCGAACCGCCGGATGCCGCTCTCGTATCCGGGTTCGCGGTTCTGCCAGGAGATCGCGGTCTTCGCCTCTCGTGCCGCTTTGAGCAGATATTTCGTGAAACGTTCTGGGGTGATCGGCCAGGACGCCATCAACGTCTGCCAGCCCAGATAGTCGAGCCGTGGGTCGAAGGACACCTCGGCCGCCCAGGAGTCCACGGCCAGCGCCCACTCGTCGGGCATCTCGGACAGCACCGCCAGCCGGGCGCGTACGTCCTCGGAGCGTTTCGTGTCATGCGTGGACAGGGTGGTCATGGTCCGGGGCGGCAGGATCGCGCAGAACTCGTGGAACTCTCCGACGGGCACGCCGAACCGGTCCGGCTCCCCGCCCACCTCGTTCAACGCGGCCAGGGGATACCACCGGTAGAGGGCCGTGTCCTCGACCCCCTTCGCCATCACCGGGCCGCAGGTCTGCTGGAACCGCGTCACCGCCTCGGCGGGGCCGTACAGGACGAGGTCGGCGGCCCTGGCGACCGGACCCGGATCGGTGTGGCGCGCCGCCTCCCGCGCCGCGCGCCGGACGACGCGGATCGACTCGGTGGACGGAGGCTCGCCCGGATCGACGTACGCGCGGTAGACCGGCATCGCGGTGAGCAGCTCGACCACCGCCTCGCGCAGCCCGCTCTCCTCGACGCGGCCGGTCATGGCGCCGACGAGCCGGTCGACCTCGCCGCGGAAGAACAGGTCGATGACGTGCCGCTTCGCCTCGCGGCGTACCGTCTCGTAGTCCTCGATGACACCGGTGTGGCGGGCGAACGTCTTGACCAGCTGGTCCTCGGACGCCGGGTCGACGAACAGGCGGGTCACCATGTTGAGCGCGTCGTACCCGGTCGTGCCGTCGCACCGCCAGTTCTCCGGCAGCCGCTCGCCGTCGATCAGGATCTTCTCGACCCACAGCGGTCCGGGGACGCGGGGACGCAACCGCTTGAGGTAGCCGCGTGGATCCGCCAGCCCGTCGGGGTGATCCACCCTGAGCCCCTGGAGCACCCCCTGGTCGAGCAGGGAGAGGATCACGGCGTGGGTGGCGTCGTAGACCTCGGGGTCCTCCACCCGCAGCCCGATCAGCGACGAGACGTCGAAGAACCGCCGGTACCCGGGGCTGTCGCGCCAGCTGACCAGCCGGTAGTGCTGGGCCGCGAGCAACTCGGGCAGCGGGAGACGCTCCGTGCCCGGTCTGATCGGGAACTCGTGCTCGTGACAGCGCAACACGCTCCCGTCCACGGAGAGGCCGCCGTTCCCGTCGCCGGTCTCGTCGCCGAGCACCGGCAGCGCGACGGGCCACTCCACGTCGAACCAGCGCGCGTACGGCGAGGCCGGGCCGTCCCTGAGCGCCGCCCACAGCGGGGCGTTCCGCGACTCGGGCACCGGCACGGTCATGTGGTTCGGCACGACGTCGGCGACCAGCGGGAGGCCCCGCGCCGCCAGGTCGCGCAGGGCGGGAAGCCCGCCGAACTCGGCCCGCACGGCGGTGTGGTCGGTGACGTCGTATCCGTGCCCGGACTCCGGCACGGCTTGCAGGATCGGCGAGAGGTAGACGGCCCCGACTCCGAGCTCCCGGAAGTAGCCGGTCAGCTCGGCCACGTCCGCGAACCCGAGATCGGGGGTCAGTTGCACTCGGTAGGTCGAGATCACGGCACCACCCTTCGGCGGATCTTCCGGCGCTGGATCGTGTTCCGCGGACCCTCTCGGCCCGCCGCGGTCGCCGGACGGGGCCACGGCGAAGACCCGTGGAACACTCCTTCGGTTTCCGTCTCATAGTGACGGCGCGAACACATCACCGCCAGATCGTCTCTCTAGGCACGGCGCAGAACCCGGACAGAACGGCCGGATACCGGCACCTCCTCGCCGGCCCGGCAGACGCGCGAGTCCGTCGTGACCGGCCGCGCCGTGTCGAGCGCGGTCGTCCACATCTCGCCGTAACCGGTCGGGATGGTGAACCTGATGACGTCATGGTGGGCGTTGAACAGCAGCAGGAAGGAGTCGTCGGTGATCCTCCTGCCACGCCGGTCCGGCTCGGTGATGGCGTCGCCGTTGAGGAAGACCGCGAGCGCACGGGCGTAACCGTTCCGCCAGTCCTGGTCCGTCATCTCCGTGCCGGACGGGGTCAGCCAGGCGATGTCGCTCAGCTCGTCGTGCGAACCGCGCTCGGGTCTGCCGTAGAAGAAACGGCGGCGCCGGAAGACGGGATGGTCGCGACGCAGGCGGGAGAGCTTCCGGGTGAAGTCCAGGAGCAGCCGGTTCTCCCGGGTGTCCGACCAGTCGACCCAGCTCGTCTCGTTGTCCTGGCAGTAGGCGTTGTTGTTGCCGCCCTGGGTCCGGCCCATCTCGTCGCCGTGGGACAACATCGGCACGCCCTGGGAGAGGAACAGCGTGGTGAGGAGGTTGCGCTTCTGCCGTTCCCTGAGCTGCGCGACGGGCCCGCTCGCCGGCCCCTCGACCCCGCAGTTCCACGACCGGTTGTCGTCCGCGCCGTCCCTGCCGTCCTCGCCGTTGGCCTCGTTGTGCTTGACGTTGTACGACACCAGGTCCTGGAGGGTGAACCCGTCGTGGCAGGTGACGAAGTTGATCGAGGCGGCCGGGCGGCGGCTGTCGTCCTGGTAGAGGTCGCTCGACCCGGTCAGCCGTGAGGCGAACTCGGGCAGCGCGGCCGGCTCGCCCCGCCACAGGTCGCGGATCGTGTCGCGGTAGCGGCCGTTCCACTCGGTCCATCTGGCCGGGAAGTTGCCCACCTGGTAGCCGCCCGGCCCGACGTCCCACGGCTCGGCGATGAGCTTGACCTGCGAGAGGACGGGGTCCTGCTGGACGAGGTCGAAGAAGACGCTCAGCCGGTCCACCGCGTGCAGTTCCCGAGCGAGCGAGGAGGCGAGGTCGAAGCGGAAGCCGTCCACGTGCATGTCGCTCACCCAGTAGCGCAGGGAGTCCATGATGAGCTGCAACGCGTGCGGGCTCCGCATGAGCAGGCTGTTTCCGGTGCCCGTGGTGTCCATGTAGTAGGCGGGGTGGTCCTCCACCAGCCGGTAGTAGTTGGCGTTGTCGATGCCCCGCATCGACAGGGTCGGCCCGAGATGGCTGCCCTCGGCGGTGTGGTTGTAGACCACGTCGAGGATCACCTCTATGTCGGCCTCGTGCAGGGCCTTCACCATCGCCTTGAACTCCAGCACCTGCTCGCCGCGCTGGCCCGAGCTGGAGTACTCGTTGTGGGGCGCGAAGAACCCGATGGTGTTGTAGCCCCAGTAGTTGCTCAGGCCGCGTTTCTCCAGCACGTGGTCGGTGACGAACTGGTGGACCGGCATCAGCTCGATCGCGGTCACCCCGAGCCCGGTCAGATGGTCGATGATCTCGGGGTGACCGAGCGCGGCGTAGGTCCCCCTGATCCGCTCGGGGATCCGCGGATGGTCGATCGTCAGACCGCGCACGTGCGCCTCGTAGATCACCGTGTCGTGGTACGGCGTGGCCGGGGGCCGGTCGTGTCCCCACCCGAAGAACGGGTTCGTCACGACGGCCCGCGGCATGTACGCCGCCGAGTCGCTGTCGTCGCGGCTGTCCGGCTCGCCGAAGCGATAGCCGTACACCGACTGGTCCCAGCGGACGGCGCCGTCCACCGCCTTCGCGTAGGGATCGATCAGCAGCTTGGCCGGGTTGCACCGCTGCCCCCTGGCGGGCTCGTACGGCCCGTGCACGCGGTAGCCGTACCGCTGCCCGGGGCCGACGCCCGGCAGGTAGCAGTGCCACACGAACCCCTCGACCTCGGTGAGGAGCACCCGCTCCTCGGCGTCCTCCTCGTCGAACAGGCAGAGTTCGACGCTGTCCGCGACCTCGGTGAAGAGTGCGAAGTTCGTGCCCGCACCGTCGTACGTGGCCCCCAGCGGATAGGGGTCACCCGGCCAAATGTCCCTGCGGTCGTTCACTCACGCCATCGTTCCCACCCTCGGCCGACTTTGACAGTTCCGCCGTGTTAAAGACACGTGTCCTTGATTTGCCCCTTCCCCCGTCAGGCGCCTCCGGCGGCCTTCCGTGACTCCTCGGCGGCCCAGGTGAACACACCCTTCGCCATCAGGGACACCTCCGACGCGGCCCGCGCGGCGAACACCCGGGCGCGCACGCGGTGTGCTCCGGGGTCGCCCGGCGCGGCCTGCACGGCCATCTCCGCGAGGTGCCCCGCCAGCCGCTCGTCGCCGTCGGCCAGCGCCCTGAGCGCGGCGTCGCACAGTCGCTCCGCGCCTCCCGCCAGCTCGGCCACGGCTGCGGCGAGCACGGCGTCGGGCGCGGGCTTCAGGTGGGCGGGGTTGCCGTCGTACCAGCCGCCGTACAACCGCCAGATGTTGCGCACCACGAACTCCGGCTCGTCGTAGTGCGGCCGAAGGTAGGGCCGGTCCGCCAGCCGCGCCGGAGGCCGTACGGCCCGGACGATGTCGTCCAGCCTGGCCCCCTCGTTGAGCAGCTCCAGGGAACGTCCGACGATGGCCTCCAGCCATTCCGCCGTCTCGGTCAGCGCCTGCTCGACCCGGTCGGCGCCGAAGATCGGGGCGCCGTGGCTCGGCAGCATGGTCTCCGCGCCGAGTGCGGCCATCCGGCGCAGCGCGACGGCCCACTCACGTGGGTAGCGCTGCGCCTTCTGGGGATTGCCGCAGTTGGGGCTCACCCAGATGAACAGGTCGCCGGGAAGCAGGATGCGCCGCGACGGCACCCACCCGACGCTCGCGTCGTCGGTCTCGCCCTTGGCGTGGAAGAGCTCGACGGGCCCGACCGTCAGCTCGTCGCGGTACGTCACGTCGGGGTAGCGGTACTCCGTCGGCCAGGTCAGGTCCGGAGCCTGGAACTGCCGCTGGTTGATGACGGCGTTGTAGCCGTTGGTGAGGACGTAACGCTCGAAGCGGGCGGGGATCGCCTCGTGCCCCACCACCGTGGGCCTGGGCCGCCCCGCCGCGTCGGCCTCCGCGTCGAACGGGCCCACGCCGGAGACGTGGTCGATGTGCCCGTGCGAGTAGATCGCGGTCGTCACCGGCTCGCCGGTCCACGCCCGCAGTTCGGCGTGCAGCCGCTCCGCGTCGTACGGGTTGCCGGTGTCGAACAGCGTCACCTCCCCGCCCTCGCGCAGCGCGATCGTGTTGCCGAAGCCCCCTCGGAAGCCGACCCCCTCGGCGACCTCGACGAAGCCCTGCCCGGCGAGTCCGGTGTGCACGATGCTGTCGGGGACATCGCCCCGCCAGACGGTGTCGGCGTACTCGGTGATGTTCATCGGGAAGCCAGCCTTTCCTTGTCCAGCTCAGGGCGGATGGCCAGCGCGGCCAGCGCGCCTCCCCCCAGCATGAGCAGTCCGGCGACGGTCAACGCCGTGCCGTACCCCTCGGCCGGATCCGCCGCTCGCTGTACCAATGCCCCGGTGACCACCGGTGCCAGCACGCCGGCCACGGTGGCGACCGCGGTGACGGTGCCGAGGACCGCGCCGCGCTGGGCGGCCGGGGCGATCTCGGCGGCGACCGCGGTGGCCAGCGGGAAGATGACATAGCCGAAGGACGCGGCGACGGTGAGCAGCACCAGGTGGGTCGCCGGATCGCCGACGTGGGGCAGCGTCGTCATCGCCGCCCCGGCCACGACCACGGCGACGCCGCCGACCACCCCTCGGGCCATCCGGGTGGAGACCCCGCGCGCCAGCAGCCGCTGGGTGAGCACGCCGACGACGACGATGACCACGAACCCGGCGACGTGCCAGACGATCGAGAGCGGCCCGACCTGGGCGAGGCTGTATCCCCTGACCTTCTGGAGATACTGCGGGAACCAGGTGAGCGCCAGTGCGAGCGTCCAGTAGACGGCGAAGCTGGCCGCCACGCCGCCCAGCACGGTCCCGCTGCAGAACAGCCTCCGGTACGGCACGCGCCCCTCGGCCGGCGCCGTCTCGCTCCGCGCGCCGTACGGGCCTTCGCCGCCGCGGCGCAGCCAGAACGGGAGCCAGCCGAGCCCGGCCAGGGCGGTGAAGCCGAACGCCCAGCGCCAGCCGTAGTTCGTGATGATGAAGATGAGGAGGGGCGCGCCCAGCGCGACGCCCATACCCGAGCCGAGCGTGAGCACACTGCTGGGAAGGTTCCGCATCCTGTCGGGGAACCACGTGAAGGCGGCGTGGTTGGCGACGGCGTAGGCCGGTCCCTCGGCCGCGCCGAGGACGACCCGGGTGACCACCAGCGTCCCGAACCCGGCCGCGGGGAACAGCAGCGGGAACTGTGACAGGCACCAGCCCGCCATCATCGCGACCAGGATCCAGGTGGAGTCGAACCGGGTCGTCAACCCGCCGACGACGATCCCGGAGAGGCTGAACAGCAGATAGAAGGCGCTGCCCACGGCGCCGAACTCGGTGGAGGTGAGACCGAGCTCGGTTGTGATCGCCTCGCCGGCCAGGCCGAGCACCGCCTTGTCCATGAAGTTCACCATCATGAACAGCAGCAACATCGTGACGACGCCCCAGGCACGCCGCCGGGCGGCGACCGGAACATCGGGTTCCGTGATCGTGGTCATCGACACACTCCGGGATGAAGGGTGATCTCACTGTGCGGCCGGGCCGCCGATGCGCACAATCGACCGGAGCCCCAGCCCTGTGGACGCCGAACTATGACATGTCACAATCCGTGAAATGGAACAGGACGACCCCTCGCTCCTCGCCGCCCGGATAGCGGCCCGCTGCGCGACACAGGTGAACCGGCTCACCCGGCAGATCGTCGCCGAGCAGGAGGCGGTCGTGCCCGGGCTCGCCACACTCCCTGACGCGATCAAGGAACTGGAGATCGCCTCGACCACCCGGCACGGACTCCGGCTCTTCCTGCGCATGGCACGAGGAGAGGCCGTCACCGACGCCGACATGCGCCTGTTCCGGGAGCGCGCCGCGCAGCGGGTCGGCGACGGCGTGCCGCTGGCGTACCTGCTCAGCGGATACATGGTCGCCCACCGGGCACTGTGGCGGGCTCTCTGCGCGGCCACGCGCCCCGGGGAGGACGCCGGGCTGCACCGGCTCGGCGAGCTGATCCTCACGGCGCTGGAGCGGGCGACCACCGCGGCCAGTGAGGCGTATCTGAGCGAGGTCATGCTGGCCGAACGCGGTGAGGCGCTGCGGGCCGTCGCCAGGACGCTGCTCTCCGGCCGACCGGCGGGCGACGTGGCCGCCCGGCACGGAGTGGTGCTCGAACCCGGTTACCACGTGCTCGCCTTCGCGCTCGGTGATCCCTCTCCGGGACCGGGGGGACGCCGCCGCGTGCGGGCGATCCAGGCGACGCTCGACCGGCTCGCCGACGAACCGGTGCTCAGCTCGCTCGACACCGACGGCGGGCACGCGCTGCTCCCGCTGCGAATCGCCGTACCGGCCTCCCGGCTGTCCCGCCGCCTCGTGGACGCCGTCGCCCCGGTCCACACGGGGATGGCCGTCGCCGGGGACATCGCGGAGATCCCCGGCGCGGCCCGCCGGGCGAGCAGGATCGCCGAGGTGGCCCGCGCGGGTGGGCGGCCCAGTGGCGTGTACGGACTCCGCGACGTGCTGCTCGACTATCACCTGGGCGCTCCGGGCGACAGCGGGACCGAGTTGGCGGGGTTGCTCGACGTCCTGGAACCCTCGCTGGTCGGAACCCTCGACGCCTACTTCGCCGCCGACTTCGACCGGCGCGCCACGGCCCGCGCGCTCGGCGTCCACCCCAACACCGTGGACAACCGCCTGGCCAGGGTCAGCACCCTGATCGGCGCCGATCCCCGTACCTCGCGGGGCGTCATGTTGATCGGCGCCGCACTGACCGCCCGCAGACTCAACACCGCCGCCCTCGCGGATCCGTGATGCTCCCTTGGGCGCTTCCGCCGAGACGAGAGGGCGTCTCGCCAGGCGTCGTCAGGGTTTGACCGCGACGGCACACCAGGTGCGCAGCGCGTCCGCCTCGAACGGAACGGCCACGCCCGGACTCCAGGCACGGCAGTCGACCATGCCGGGCGCGACCAGGTCGAGGCCGTCGAAGAACGTCGCGATCTCCTCCCCCGTACGGAACTGGAGCGGCACGGCCATCTTCGGGTTGGTGGCCTGGACGCGTTCCCACAGCTCGGGATGGATCCCGTCCCGGGTCACGTGGGAGAGGACCAGGTGGCTGCCGGACGGCAGGCCGTCCATCAGGCGGGCCACGAGCGCCCGGGGGTCGTCCTCGTCGGAGACGAAGTGGAGGACGGCGACGAGGAGGACCGCGACCGTGCCGGTCGATCTCGAAGTTGTTCCCGCCGCCCAGGAAGTAGTCGTACATGCGAGCCGGGCTGGGCCGGGTCGCGTCGATGCCGTCGGTGCCTGTCACGTGTCCACCTGCTCCTCGCCTGGTCGGGCCGCCGACCCGCGCGGGATGTCCGGCCGCGCGGTTCGTCTCAGGCGCCGGACCCGGCGAGGGCGCGGACGGCGTCGATCACCTGGGGGATGCGCGATCCCGTGACGGTCGGGCCGTGCGCGGTCGTGATGGCGGTGATGTCGAGCGCCGCGACCACGTCCACGGACGGCCCGAACTTCCGGGGATCGAGCCACGCGTGCCAGGGACTCATGCCGCCGCCGAACGCCCGCACCGACTCCAGATAGCGGGTCAACGGAAGGTCCTCCGCGTCCGTGGTGACGCTCGGGACCGGCGCGCCGAAGCAGTCGGCGGCCCAGTAGACCCCGCTGCGGTCGTCATAGAGCCCGTACGTCCCCGGGGCGTCGTACAGCGGAGGCCGTACGGCGGTGAGCGTCCGGTCCCCCGCGTCGAACGACCCGCCGTCGGCGATCCACCGCGTACGGCACGGGGGCGGCTCGAACGAGTGCCGCAGCCGCAGGCCGGTCTCGGTTCCGGTGACCAGCGTGGCCGCCGGGCACAGGTCCAAGGTCGTGAGGAGGTTGCCCACGTGATCGGCGTCTCCGTGGCTGATGAAGATCCACCGGACGTCCTCCGGTTCGACGACGGAGAACACGTCCCGGAGCCACCGGTCGCGGTGGATCGGAGCGCCGGTGTCCACGATGACCGGCTCACGGCCCGTGATCACCATCGAGTTGGTGTGGCGGAACCCCGCTCCGGCCTGGTCGATGCATGGGATGAGCACGACGTCCGGAGCCACCCGGCGCGGCCCGAGCAGGACTTCCGGGCGGGACTCATCCGATCGGTGGGCGGGGACGTCCTTCGGCACCGGCCGCGTCTCCGGGTATCCGTCGCTTTTTCCTGTCATGACGACAGGGTCGCCGGATGGTCTTGTCCACACCTTGGCGCGCGCTTGCTCGGCCGCGCGTCAGCCCACCCGGGCGGGCGGGCGTCAGCCCACCCGGGCGAGGAGTTCGCGTACGGGGGCCTCGTAGAGCACGGCCCCCGACCTGGCGACGAGGTCGAGCGCGGCCCGCAGGTGCCGGGAGGCGGCCTCGTCGTCGCCCAGTCCGAGCGCCAACCTGCCGAGGCACAGGTCGGCCACCGACCAGCCGAGCAGGCGCCCTCCGCTCGGAGCGAGCCGCCGGTAAAGCGCCCGGGAGGCGGCGGCGTCCCCCAGCTCCAGACACGCCTCGCTCAACAGGTCGGGGATGAACCGGTAGGCGAGGTCGCCCTCGATGGCGGCGAAATCGGCACGCGACAGGTCCGCGAGGACACCGGCGGCCTCGGCACGCCTGCCGACGTCCAGCAGTGCGGCACATCGCAGGACCATCCACCCCGCCTGGCCCGGCCGGATGGCCAGCATCTCCTCGGAAAGGGCGAGCGCCCGCCCCGCCTCACCCCGTACGCGGAGCACGAGGCAGCGGAACACCTGCTCGCGTACCGCCGCGTCGTCCCTGCCCAGGGCACCCTCGGGATGGACACGGGCCGACTCCTCCGCCTCGGCGAGTGCCTCGTCCAGATCGCCCCGCATGTACGCGCGGATGGCGGCGAGCCACGCGGCCAGGCTGAGCAGCGCCGGCTGGCGGATCCGCCTGGCGGTCTCGCGCAGCCATGCGAGAAGCGGCTCCGCCGTCTCCGACTCACCCTGTTTGACCAGCTCGTAGTAGTCGGCCTCCCGAGCGAGCCATTCGGAGACGAGGTCACCCGTCCGCCGGGCCACCTCCGCCATCTCGTCGACGACCGCCTGCCGATCGGCGTGCGTGGCGACGCCCCGCGACAGGATCTCGTACGCGCTGAGCCCGCGCAGGAGGGACCGGTCGTCGCCCCTGTCCCTGGCCTCCCGTACGGCCTCCGCCGCGAGCGCGACGCTGTCCCCGACCGGCCGGGTGAAGGAGCCGGTCACGGCGGCGGCGGCGAGAAGCTGGGGGCGCCACGGCGAGTCCGCCCCGGCATGCGCGCGCAGGGCCCTCTCGATACGCCCGGCGAGCGCGTCTCCCGCCACCCACTCCTCGTACATCGCCCAGGCCAGCGGATCGGAGAAGCCGAGCACGGCGCGGGCCAGCCGCTCGTCGTCGCCCAGCGACTCGGCGATCTCGGCGGCCTCGTCCAGGGAGGCGCGTACCCGGATGCTCATTCCGGCCGCCGACTGCGCCTCGGCCAGGTCGAGCAGCAGGTCGCACTTCAGCGCGAGATCGGTGACCGGCAACTGCCCGGTCAGCAGGACGGCGTGGCTCAGCTGCTCGGCGGCGTCCTCGTACGCGAACTGGGCCGTGGCGTGCGCCGCCGCCTGACGTGCGTACTCGATGGCCTTGCCCGCCATCCCGGCGATGACCAGGCCCTCCCGGTAGTGGTGCGCGAGCTCCGCCAGGTGGGTGCCCCGCCGTTCGAGCACGGCGGCCACGCGGGCGTGCAGGCGCCGGCGGCGAAGCGGCGCGAGCCCGTCCCTGAGCACATCGCGGACGATGTCGTGGGCGAAGCGGTAGACCAGCCCGCGTTCGGTCAGCAGGCGCGCCTGGACGGCCGCGTCCAGCACGTCGAGCACCTGGTCGTGGGGCGTGTCGACCACGTCGAGCAGGACCCCGACCTCGGCCTCACGGCCCAGCAGCGCCGCGGCGGAGAGCACTTCGGGTGTGCCCGGCGGCATCGCCGCCATCCTGCCGCGCAGCACGTCAGCGATCGCACCCGGCGCGTCCTCGCCGAGATGGACCACCTCGCCCAGGAAGAAGGGGTTGCCGCCGGTCTTCCTGGCCACGTCTGCGGCCCTGCCCGCGTCGGCTCCGGCGCGTTCGAGGTATTCGGCGATGGCGTCCTCCCGCAGGCCCCCGAGGGTGACGCGTTCGACATGCGGAAGCCGTACGAGGGTGGACAGGGCTCTGGCCAGCGGCTCCGCCACCTCGGTGTCACGATAGGTGGCCACCACGGTCAGTTCCGGGCACGACCGGGTGGCGGCGAGGAACTCCAGCAGGCGAAGCGACGAGGCGTCGGCCCACTGAAGGTCGTCAAGGACGATCAGCACCGCCCCGTGGCCGCCGACCAGCCGGGCGAACGCCTCGTACAAGGCGAACTCGCCGGTCGCTCCGGTGATCTCGGCCAGCTCTCCGCTCCTGCCGGTCAGCTCCCGTACGGCCTGCGCCCACGGCCAGTACGGCGGGGCGCCGGTGCCGTCCCAGCAGCGCCCGAAGACGACCGTGCGGGCGTGTCGCGCGGCGTCCTCGGCGAGGCTGGTCTTGCCGATGCCCGGCTCTCCCGCGATGAGGACGATCCGGTGACCGCCGGAGGTGATGGCCCGGCGCAGCACGTCCGCCTCTGCCGCCCGCCCGATCAGCCGCGTCGGCGGCACGGCCCCGGTGCGCGCGGTGCCGGAATCCGTCCCCGCCACCTGCTCCGCCGAGCCGTTCGCACCCGGCCGTGTCGCGTCGATCGCCGGAGCGACGGACGTGGAATCCGGGATGAGCGTGGGGCCCCGCGTCGCCGCAGGGTCCGGCATGAGCGCGGGATCCTGCGAGAGGATCCGCCGTTCCAGTTCCCGCGAGCGGGGGTCGGGGTCGAGACCGAGCTCGTCGACGAGCATCCGGCGCCCGTCGGCGAGCAGGGCGAGCGCGTCCACCTGCCGTCCCGCCTGATAGAGGGCGTGCGCCGTGATTCTGCGCAGCCGTTCGCGCAGTGGTTGGTCGAGCAGCAGCCGGGCCAGTCCCGGCGCGAGTTCCGGCCCCATGCCGAGAACGAGTTCGGCCTCGGACGCGTCCTCGATGACCGTGAGCCTGAGCTCCGTCAGATGGGTGATGTCGTCTCGCGCCCAGGGTTCTTCCTCGAAGCCGGAGAGAGGGGCACCGCGCCATTCGGCGAGCGCGCGCCGCAGCTCTCCGGCTCCCTCGGCGTACTCGCCCGTGCCGAGCAGCCGCCGTCCCGTGGCGATCCGCTCCTTGGCCCTGCCCAGGTCGTACGCGCCGTCGGGCATGGCGAGCGCGTATCCGCCCGGCCTGCTGACCAGCACGGACGGGCTGTCTCTGCGCGGACGGCCGGGTTCGAAGACACGGCGCAGCTTGGAGATGTACGCCTGGACCGTGTTGACAGCCCGCGGAGGCGGCTCCTCGGGCCACAGCGCGCCGATGATCCCGGCGACGCTGACCGGCCGGGGTGCGGCCAGCATGCAGAGTGCGAGCACGGCCCGCTGCTGGGACGGGCCCGTGTCGAGAACCATCCCGTCGTCCCCGATAACGGACACCGGGCCGAGCAGCCGGAACTCCACTCAGTCACTCCCCTGGTCGTACTGCGCCCGACCTTATCCAGATATCGCCGGATCTCGCGGCACCGGGCGGCCGGTGAGTGGACGGTGGCAGGCGACAGACCCGGTGGACGGTGGCGGGCCGGTGGTCGGGTGACGGCCGGGCCCGTGACGGCGACCAAGCGAGTGATGGCCGGGCCCGTGACGGCGGAGCGGTCGGGTGATGGTCAAGCCGCGTCGGGAAAGCGCCCAGAGTGGACATCCCGGGCCAGATCTCCCGTCAAAAGCGGGGCATGCCCGCGGGGTCCTCGTTCTGTCGGAGCCGCTCGGCATGATCTGGGTGCATGACATGGTGGCAGGATTTCGAGAACGAAGCGTCCGAATTCGCCGCGCGGGTGCGCGCACGGTTCGAGAGCGCGAAACACTGCACGATGGCGACGCTCCGCAAGGACGGCTCTCCTCGGATCAGCGGCACCGAAGTCGGCTTCTCCGGTGGTGATCTGCGGCTCGGCAGCATGCCCGGATCACTGAAGGCCCTCGATCTCCGCCGCGATCCGCGCTTGGCGCTCCACGGCCCCATGAGCGACATGCCTGAGGAGAATCCCAGCGCCTATCCGGGCGATGTCAAGATCGCCGGAATCGCGCACGAACTGGGTGATCCGGCGCAGTTGACGGAGTCCCACTTCTTCCGTATCGAGATCACCGAGGTGGTGCTGGTCCGGGTCGCCGAGAGCAACGACCATGTGGTGATCGAGAGCTGGCATCCCGGTCGCGGCCACGAAACACGGACGCGTCGCTGAGATCGCACCAGCCGCGCCGGGGCCAGGCCGGACGCACCGTTTGAGCTCACACCGGCCTCTCTGGGGTCACGCCGGACGCGGAAGCGGATACGCGTAGTGGTTCTCCGTTTCATTTGGATGTGGATGGTCGGTGTTCAAGCGCTCGGTTCGTTTTTGGTGGATCATCGCGACCCTCGTCTCCGCACTGCCGTACGTTCTGCCGACTCTGGGAGGCACCGGCATCGGTCTGTGCCCGATTCAGGGAGGCGACGAGCGGTACGTGGGCTTCGATCTGCCGATCTTTGGGCTGGTGTACGCGGGCATCGGGTCGGTTCTGCCGCTGCTGCTGCTCGTGTCGGCTCTGGCCACGCTCAAGGCGAGTCCTGCCATGCACCGCATCCTGGCCCGGCTGGGGGCGGGCGGCGCTCTGATCGCGGTTGCCGCCTACGCGCTGCACTCCGCGCTGTTCATCACGTATTGCCCGTCCAACGTGGCCGGGCCGTGGCTCCCGCCGCTACTCTTCGTCGCGGTCGCCGGGTGCCTCGTCGTCGCGGACCTGGCCAGGCGTCGAGGCATGCCCGGAAACGATGCCTGAGCACCGCCTCTGAGAAGGGCCCGAGCACCGCGCTTCGTCGGGTTCGCCGATCAGGCCCACCTAACCCGGGAGTGGCGGACCATGACCGGATGCACACCTACCGAGTGGCTGCGCGCCGAAGGCCTGACCGTGCAGAGCCGGTCAGCCCGCGATCGGCCACCAGGCGCGAAGCGTACGTCCAGTTGACTGCCGACGCGCGCGCATCTGTTCCTATTTGTCCAAGACTCCGCCGGCTGCCCGGCCGCACGATGAGTGCATGACGCAAACCATCCACATTGCTCCTCGTCTCATCGTGCCCGACCCGGACCACGCGTCGGCGTTCTACCAGGACGCTCTTGGCGCAGAGCAGGTCTTCCGTGCTCCGCTGGGCGACGATGGCCGACCTGCCATGATTGATCACCGCATCGGTGACTCGTCCTTCCAGCTCTCGCCGGCAGTCACCGCGTGGGGCTGGCTCTCACCCAGCGACCTCGGCGGCTCCGCAGTCCTCCTCGAGATCGAGGTAGCCGACCCGGACGCTGTTGGCGAACGTATGCTCGCCCACGGCGCCGAGGTGGTCATCCCGATCGAGAACCGGCCCTATGGCAAGCGCTCGGGCCGCATCCGTGACCCCTTCGGCCACCTGTGGATCATCACTGGCGAGCTTCGCTGAGCCCAGCTCTCGCCCGGCTGTCGTGGAGCCGGCGTGGGAGGCAGGGGTACGCCGCATCGTCGTGCTGTCCTCCCGTCACTGTCAGCCGATGACGGTCATCGCGTGATCGTTCGTTCGGGGTCTCGTCTGAGGACGAGTTTGGTGGTCTTGGCGGTGTAGGCGGCGGGGGCGTCGTCCCAGTCGGCGAGCAGGGTGGTGACGTGTTCGGCGGGGAAGGCGGTGCGTCGGAGGAAGTCCAGCAGGTCGGGCAGCGTCGCGCGGGCGTGTGAGACGCCCAGGCGCATGGTGGCGTCGGTGGCGTACATGTGCATCAGGGGCACGCGGGTGCCCGAGCCCAGGTAATAGCCGACGGCGGTGCAGATGCCGCCTGGGGCGAGGGCGCGCACGGCGCGTCGTAGGCCCGCGGGGCGTGAGGTGGCCTCGACGACGATGTCGTAGCGGTCACTGGTGCGCAGGACGGGTTCGGCGCCGAGCGCAGCGGCGATACGGCGGCGTTCGGGGTCGTCGTCGAGGTAGTGGACGGTCGCGGCGCCGTGTGCGGTCGCCAGCCCGGCGGCGTACAGACCGATGCTCTTGGCGCCGCCGCCGAGGATGAGGACGGTGCCGCCTTCGCGTTCGGCGAGCGGTGGGACGACGGCGCGCCAGGCGTCGGCGAGGTTGTCGCTGGCTGCGGCGACGCGTAGCGGTGGGATATCGGGTGGGACGGGGACGAGCATGTGGTCGGCGTGGGGGACGCGGATCAGGTCGGCGATCATGCCGCCCCAGGGGCCGCTGGCCGGCCCGAAGCCGTAGGCGGCGAGCGTGCTCCGGGTGGTGGTGGCGCATTTTGAAGTGAGGCCGCGTCGGCAGCGTGGGCAGGTTCCGCAGGAGACGGCCCAGGGCACCACCACGACCTGGCCGGCCTGGACGCTCCGCACGTCGGGCCCCACGGAGACGACTTCGGCGACGCATTCGTGGCCGATCGCGAACGGCCCACGGAAAGGCACGTCTCCGCAGATCGACCCGACGACCGGGTCGACCAGTCCGAGCCTCATCCCGGCCTGCAGCACACGGGACACCGGCCGGTGGAGCGGAAGGGTGTCCCCGTCACAGCGACCGGCCAGGAACGGGCGGACGATCGCGTCACCGGGTCCGGTCAGGACGGGGGCGTCGCGTTCCCGCCAGGCGAGCGTGCCGCTGCGCAGGAAGACCAGTTCTCTCATGCGGCGTCCTTCGCCGGCGCGGCCAGATCCGCGTAACGGATCACCGATCCGCCCGCGCCCCATGTGCCGTCGGCCTGTTCATGGACCGGCACCCACACCCGCGACGCGTCGCTCTCGCCGAGCCCGGCGGACTTCGGCACCCCCTGCGTCATCTCTCCGACCGGCCCGCTCGTACGGCACTCCGACAGCGCCCCGGCCGGGACGATGATCTCGATCATCGTCATGGCAGTCCTCCTTGGCTCGAAAGAGATCTATAACGATCGTTATAACGCCAGCTTACGGTAGCTTATAACAGTCGTCATAACCAGGGAGTGTGCCGATGTCCGGCCGGCAGCCGCAGTCACGGGAGCGGATCATCATGGGCGCGGCCGACCTGATCCGGAGGCGTGGACTGGCCGGGAGCACGGTTCGCGACCTCGCCGCGCATTCCGGTGCCCCGCTCGGCTCGACCTACCACTACTTCCCGCGCGGCAAGCAGCAGCTTGCCGCCGAAGCCGTGCGCTTCGCCGGGGAACTGGTCACGCGCTCACTGGAGCGGGAGCTGGAGGCCGGACCGGTGGCCGGGCTCCGGGCGTTCCTCGCCCTCTGGCGGCAGATCGTGATCGACAGTGACTTCTCGGCGGGATGCCCCGTCCTGGCCGTCGCCGTCGAAGAACCCCCCGCCGACACCGACCCCGAGGCGGTCCACGCCGCCGCCGAGGTCTTCACCACCTGGGAGGACCTGCTCGCCGCATCGCTGCGCGACCACGGCGCTCCGGCCGGGGACGCCGCGCAACTGGCGACTTTGATCGTGGCGGCGGTGGAGGGGACCGTCGCGCTGTGCCGGGCCAAGCGCGGCATCGAACCGCTCGACGCCGTCGCGACCCAGTTGGAGACTCTGGTCACCACCGCCATCGGCAGGTGACCACGTCTCGCCACCTGGACAGAATCCCGACATGTCGGGCCAGGCATCCGTCGGTAGGATGGGAGATGTCCCGGTGCCGCGCACGGCCGTCTGGGCCATACGTTCGTGCCCGGCATATACATGTGCTAACTTGGGGCCTGTTGCAGTTGTGGTACCCATAAACTCTGTGTGCACCTGACGGGATGTGACCTTCAGGTGCATTTTTGTTTTCTCTGGGATCTCCGGATGGGTTCATCACAGCGACGCCGGGTCCGTGCAGTGCGGTTTCCGGCTCTGCACCTGTTCAAAGGGAGATCGACATGGCAACTGGAACCGTGAAGTGGTTCAACTCGGAAAAGGGCTTCGGCTTCATCGAGCAGGACGGCGGCGGCCCCGACGTCTTCGCTCACTACTCCAACATCGCCGCCCAGGGCTACCGGGAGCTGCAGGAGGGCCAGAAGGTGTCCTTCGACATCACCCAGGGCCAGAAGGGCCCGCAGGCCGAGAACATCGTTCCCGCCTGAACCATGGCGCCCGCCACGAGCCGGGCCCTCACCTTCAACGGTCGAGGGACCCGGCTCGTGGTGTCTGTGGCCCGGGGCCGCGTCCCCGCACTCCCCCACGGTCGAGAAGCAGCGCTCTGGCCGCCGGAGGGACGGGTGCCGAATCACCGGGACCGCCGGCCCTTCTTCCTGAACCTCCGGTGAGGGAGATTTCGGATCCGGCGACCCGGCGCCCACCCGGTCACTTCAGCTTGGCGAGGTACGCCTTCATTTCCTTGATCTCGGCGGCCTGCGTGGTGACGATCGTGTCGGCCAGGGCCGTGGCCTCCGCGAACGCGCCCGACGCCCGCTCCTCCTCGGCCATCTTGATCGCGCCCTGGTGATGCTTGATCATCATCGTGACGAAGAGGCGGTCGAACGCGGACCCGTCGGCCTTGGCGAGCTTGCCGATCTCGGCCTCGGACAACATTCCCGGCATCGCGTGGTCGCGCGGGTGGGGCTCCTCACCCCAGCCGTCCAGCCATCCCTTGATCGTCCGGATCTCCGGATCCTGCGCATCGACGATCTTCGCGGCGAGATCCCTGATCCACTGGTCGCCGGCCTGGGTCCGGGCGAGCCCCGCCATGTCGATGGCCTGGAGGTGGTGGGGGATCATCATCTTCGCGAAGGAGACGTCCGCGTCGTTGTGTCCCGCCGCCTCGGTGGCCGTCGGGGAGGCGGAAGGCTCCTCCGGAGTGGTGGGCGTCTCCGACGGAGCGGCGGACGCGGTGCCGGCTTCGGAGGCGGACGCGGTCACGGGGGCCGAGGGCGAAGGACCCGCGGAGTCCGTGCCGGAGGTGGAACACCCGGCGAGCAAGGTCAGCACGACCGTACCCGTGGCGACGGGCAGGACGATCCGGCTAAAGCTGGTCACTCAGGAGAAACCTTTCTCAGCGGGGCCACTATGTGGAGGACCGAAAGATGGGCAAGTGTCCATCCGTGATCCCTTTGTCAAGGACCCTATCGCGACCAGCGATCAGTGCTTCGTCACTCAGTTCGATCATGGCGGTCAAATTTCCGGTTAACCCGCTTTGGCCTCGGGATTCACCGGAACACGTTCGCTTAGTCCACGACAGAATCCCTCATTAACCACCATCGGGAGTAGGTGGACACCTAACCTCTGACCATACCGAACGCGTGCGGAATACTCCGAAAGGTTTCATCCCGACGAAACCTCTGTTGACACGCACGAAACAGTGATACGTTCCGTTGGGAGCGCTCCCAAGCCGTAACACTTCGGGCCGAGGAGACCGGAATGGCCGATCTTCCCACCCTCGCAGAGGTAGCCGCCGCAGCCGGCGTCTCCCCGGCGACCGCGTCCCGGGTCCTGACCGGCTCGGTCCGCGTGACGACGTCCACCCGCCGCCAGGTGCATGATGCCATGTCCCGCCTCGGCTACGTACGGCGTCGCGCACCTCGTGGTTCCGGGGGCAGGCGTACCGACCAGATCATCGCAGCAGTCGTCTGCGAACAGACACCGCGACTCTTCAGCGAGCCCTTCTACGGACGACTGCTGGGCGCCTGCGAGGAGGTGCTCGCCGCGCATGGTGTACCGATGGTCGTGATGACCGCCACACCCGCGACCTCGGCGATCGCCGCCCCGCCGCTCGTCGCGGGAGCCGTCGACGGAGTGCTCCTCGTGAGCGCGAGAGCACGCCATCCCCTCGCGGTCACCCTCGCGGCGTCCGGCATCCCCGTACGCTGCGCGGGCCGTCCCCCGGACGGCGTCGAGCTGCCATACGTCGACATGGACAACAGGGACGGCGGCCGGCAGGCGGCGGAACACCTGCTGCTGAGCGACCGCCGGGCCATCGCCACCATCGCCGGCCCTCCCACGCTGCCCGCGGCCAGAGATCGCCTGGAGGGATTCCGCCAGACGCTCCGCGACGCCGGCATCTTCGACATGCCGGTGGCGTACGGCGACTTCAGCCACGCCTCCGGTGCGCACGCGATGCAGTGGCTGCTGCAACGGGCACCACATCTCGACGCCGTCTTCGCGGCGTCCGATGTGATGGCGGCCGGGGCGATGCAGACGCTGCGCCGTTCCGGCAGGAAGGTGCCCGACGACGTCGCCGTGGTCGGGTTCGACGACGCGCCGATCGCCCGGCACACGTCCCCGACCCTGACCACCGTCCGCCAGCCCGTCGAGGAACTCGCCTCGCTCGCCGCCAAACTGCTCCTCGTCTCGGTGGCCGAGGAAGGGGCATCCGAGGGCAATCCGGTACTGCCCACGGAACTGGTGGTTCGTGAATCGTCCTGAGCTCCGTGAGGGCGACGTCCTGACCCGTCGTTATCAGTTACAGGAGCGGATAGCGACGGGCGGGATGTCGGTCATCTGGCGCGCCTTCGACCAGTCCCTGCAGCGCACTGTCGCGATCAAGGTGCTGGACGGCACGCTCGACGGAGACCATCCCGGCCGCGAGCTGATCCGCCGCGAGGCCAGGGCGACCGCACGGTTGATCCACCCCGACGCCATCGAGGTCTACGACTACGGCGAGACCGTGACGAACGGCGGCCGGCTCGCCGCGTACGTGGTCATGCGCCTGCTGGAGGGGCGCTCACTGGCCGACCGGATCGTGGAGGGACCGCTGCCGTGGGCGGAGGCGGCCGCCATCGCCACCCGGCTCGCACGCGTACTCGCCGCGGCGCACGAGCGCGGCATCGTGCACCGCGACGTCACGCCGGAGAACGTGCTGCTCACCCCGGACGGTGCCAAGCTGCTCGACTTCGGCATCGCCGCGTTCACCGGTGAGGCCGACGACCACCTGGTGGCCGACTTCGGCACGCCGCCCTATGTCGCGCCCGAGCGGTTGCGCGGCATGACCGCCGATCCGGCGGTCGACGTGTACGCCCTGGGCGTGCTGCTGTTCGAAATGATCACCGGGGCTCCGCCGTACCCGGAGACGACCTGGGAGGGCATCGAGGCGGCCCGGCGCGAGAACCCGCCCCCGATCCCCGACGTGGCCGGCCTCCCCGCCGAGGTGGCCGAGCTCTGCCACCGCTGCCTCTCCCCCGATCCCCAGGTACGGCCCAGCGCCCGCGAGATGGCCGACCTGCTGACGCCGTCGCAGGGTCCGCGTGGGCGGCAGTGGCGGGGTTGGGGGGCCGCGACCGGCGCGGTGGCCATCGGTGTCCTGGTGTGGTCGCAGTACGGCGGGACGCCCGGTGGCGTGACCGCCCGGCCGCCGTCGAGCGCGTCGATCCAGGCCGCGTCCCCGTCCGGCGCTCCGTCCGGCGCTCCCGGCACCGCGGCGCCCGCGGCGGAGGATCAGGTGAAGCGCCCGCCCGCGACGCCGATCCCGGATCCGTCGGAACAGCCTGCCGCCGATCCGGTCGGTGACGCGTCGGACGATCCCGCGGGTGACTCGGCCGGCGAGCCCGTGGCCCACCCGTCGCGGGAACCTGGGACCGAGCCGAGCGGGAAGCCCAGTCCCGAGGCCCGCGGGAAACCGAGGCCGACCCCGGAGGATCCTCGCCCGCAGCCCGCCCGTACGCGCCAGGCGGACACGACGTCAGGCGGCGACCCCAGCGTGTCCACGCTGCCGCTCGCGACGCCGAAGCCGGTGTCCCTGGACAGAGCGCTCTCCCGCTTCGACCTGATCCTGGGCGACGGCCTCTCCGGGAACGAGATCAGCGCGGACGCGGCGCTGGACCTCAAACAGGTGCTGCACAACTCCATCGACGGCCACAACCTCGAAGGCATAGCGAACGTCCGGACCAAGCTCCGCGACCGGCTGCGCGAGGGCAAGCTGACGATCGCGCTCATGCGAAAGCTCGGCACCGCCCTCGACGACGTCCACGTCGCCCTGACCCGGTCCCTCGGCACGTGATCATCGCGGCGAAGGCGCCACGAACCCGTCATGCCGGAGGCGGGACACGGGAACACCGGGCGGCGCGGCGGTGACCTGAGCGGGAGCGAGCCCGCCCCACCGGAGGCGGGACGGGCTCGGCACCGTGGAATCGCGGCGGGGGTCAGGGCAGCCAGTAGTTGCCGGTGACGACGATCATCACCTGGAGCTGGATGCTGGTCGAGTAGTAGTCGTTCGACGTGAACGAGGTGGTGAGCATCTTCGTCCACAGGGCGTCGAGCCATGCCTGGCTGCCCGAGTCGGTCATCGCGGCCACCGCGAACGGAGCGAAGAAGGCGGGTTCGCTGCCGCTGCTGATCTGCGAACCGCTGAGCGAGTACCCGACCGCGACGTTGTTCGCGTTGCCGCCGGTCTTGCTCTTGATCCACGTGTTGATCTTCCGCGCCGAGGCGAGGGAGGCACTGTCACCGCTGGTCACGGCGTCGGTGCCGATACGCCACGGGTCACGGCAGGCGTTCCACCAGTACTTGCCGTCGTTCGTGTCCTCCAGCACCTCGCCGGGCGCCGGCTTGGGGGTGGTGTTGGTGTTGACCACGAAGTCCGCGAGCAGTCCGGTGCTCGACGCGTAGTTCGCCTGCTGTGAAGTGATCAGATTCTGGTGGGCCGTCCTGATCGTGTCCCACGCGGTGTCGCCGGTGGCCTTCTTGAACGCGCGGAAGTGGTCGATCAGCCAGTCGGACGAGCGGCTGACGTAGTACAGCGAGTCGCCCGCGGTGCTCCAGTCGCCCAGCCGCATCAGGTGGGTCGTCGGGTTCACCTCGCTCGACTTGATCGCGTTGATGTGCTTGACGGCCAGATCCTTGTAGTTGTACGTCCCGGTGCTGCCCCACTGCTTGTCGGCCAGCAGCAGGCCGAGGGCGACGTCCAGGTCCCCGTCCGTGGCCGAGTCGGAGCCGTTGACGCTCGTGCAGGAGGTGTCCTGCTCGGCGGCGAGGAGGTTGGCGTTGTTCACCGACGGGTGGGCCAGCATGTACTTGACCATCCCGTCGAAGACGGTCTTCGCGTTCGGGTCGGCCCCGGCCATGGTGGCCACGATGACCATGCCGTAGCCCTGCGCCTCGGCGACGTACGGGTGGTCGGCGTCGGGCGAGATCACCTCGTACCAGCCGTTGCCGCAGTTCTGCCTGACGAAGGCGGCCTTCCACTTGGTGTAGTAGTCGATCACCTTCTGGTCGAGCGTCGCCTGCGTCCCCGTGGGCCGCAGCATCCCGGCGGCGTACGCGAACTGGTGGCCGCCGAACGGCACGGCGGGGCCGCCGCCGCTGCCGCCGTCCTGGCTGACGACGGTGAGCTTGTCCACGTTCGGCCCGCCGCCGGTGCTGGTGGCGGTGGCCCTGATCGTGTTGGAGCCGGCGTTGAGGGCGACCGTGACCGAGGTGTCGGCCCACGTGTCCCAGTCGCCGGTGCCGTTGAACGCCGTGCCGGTCGACACCGTGGTCCCGTTGACCGCGATGTCCATCGGCCGGTTGGCGGTCGTGCCGTTGGCGTACCGGAACGTCAGCGTCGCCGATCCCGCCGCCGCGGCGGAGACCGACCATTGCACGTAGCCGCCGGTCGCGTTGACGTAGTCCACGAACCCCGACCCGGTGTAGCCGGTGTGGTTGGTCGCCGCCGACGCCTGCGAC
This sequence comes from Microtetraspora sp. AC03309, assembly GCF_020826795.1. NCBI lineage: Bacteria > Bacillati > Actinomycetota > Actinomycetes > Streptosporangiales > Streptosporangiaceae > Microtetraspora > Microtetraspora sp. AC03309. The sequence goes on from NZ_JADDIL010000001.1 coordinate 178,671, forward strand.
AGCGTCGCGTCCTCGGCCTGGTAGACGGTGGTGGCCGCCGCCGCCGGATGGACCGCGGCCAGGGGCAGCAGCAGTCCGGCGGCGATGATCAGTGATCTCATGCGCATGTCATCTCACCCTGTGTACTGGACGAAAATCTTGGTGTAGGCGTATGCGGACTGGGAGACGCCGCTGCAGGAGTCGGCGTCGGAGCCGGACCCGCAGGCCCGGTCCCGGTTGATCGACCAGAACGTCAGCCGGCCGATGTGGTGCTGCTGCGCGTACGACAACATGGTCTGGAAGTCGGCCGTCGTGACCGTCTCGTCCGCCTCGTCGGTCTTGCCGTTCATCGAGGAGAGGCCGATCCGGGGGTAGGCGTCCGCGTCGCTGTAGCCGTACGCGCTCTTGACCTTGGCCTTCAGGCCCTCCATGGCGCTGACCGTCGCGGCGCCCATCGTGCCGGTGTGGCCGCCGAAGTCGAACGGCATGATCGTCCAGACGTCGTTGTCCAGCCCGGCCGCCGCGCCGCGGTTGATGAGGTCGGTTCCGGTCGAGTCGGGCCCGCTCGGCGTCGTGCCCATCGTGATGATCGTCTTTATTCCGGGGTTGTTCGTCTTGACGATCTTGAGGGCGTCCACGACGCGCTGCCGCACGCTCGCGGTGGAGAACTCGGTGTCCTCGATGTCGATGTCGATGACCTTCAGGTTGTACGCGTTGATCACCTTCTGGTACGCGCCCGCGAGTGCGGACGCGCTGGAGCACTTCTCCCCGAGCTTGTTGCCGCTCCAGCCGCCGAACGAGATGACGACGTCGCCGCCGGCCGCGCGGATGGAGTTGATCGCCGCCTGGTCGGACCCTCCGGTGAGGGCGCGGTCACCGTCCCACTTGGGGTTGCAGGTGCCGTCGGAGAGCATGAAGGCGAGGGTGAACCACTTGACGCCGGTCGCGGTCATGACGCTGGTGGGCGACTGCGGGTTGCCCCAGCCGAGGTACTCGTACGGAGCGACCGCCATGGAGGGGCCGCCCGGGTCCGGCGTGACGACGGTGAGCTTGTCGACGTTCGGGCCGCCTGTCGTCGTCGTGGCGGTGGCGCGGATCGTGTTGGCGCCGGCGGTGAGGGTGACCGGGACGGAGGCGTCGGACCAGGTGTCCCAGTTCGCCGTGGCCGGGTAGGACGTCGACCCCACCGAGGTCCCGTTGACCGTGATGGTCATCGGGCGGTCGGCGGTCGTGCCGTTGGCGTACCGGAACGTCAACGTCGCCGGCCCGGCGGAGGCCGCGTCGACCGTCCACTGGATGTAGCCGCCGGTGGTGTTGACGTAGTCGACGAACCCGGTGCCGGTGTACCCGGTGTGGTTGGTCGCCACCGACGCCTGCGACAGCGTCGCGTTCTCCGCCTGGTACACGGCCGACGCCGCCTGCGCGGGCGACGCCATGGAGCCGAGTGCCCCGGCCAGGGCGACGCCGAGGACGCATGCGAATAACTTGCGCACGTGACACTCCTGCTGGTTGGGGGGTGACCCGGGCCCCGTACGCGTTCCGTACGGGGACTAGGGCCGGGTGTCAGCTGATGGCGATCCGGAAGATCTTGTCCGCGCCGTTGGCGGCGCCGCCGTTGTTGTCGGCGTTGGTGGTGGTCAGCCAGAGCTGGTCGGCTCCGGGAACCTTGACCACGGTGCGCAGCCGGCCGTACGCGCCGACGTAGTAGGCGGTCGGGGTGCCGACGTTCTCCGTGTCACCGGTGATCGGGATCCGCCAGAGCCGCTCGCCGCGCAGCGCGGCCATGTAGATGACGTTGCGGACGATCGCGATGCCGCTCGGCGACGCCGTGCTCACCGACCAGGTCTTCTTCGGGTTGGTCATGCCGGAGACGCTGCACGTGCCCTCGCAGGTCGGCCAGCCGTAGTTGCCGCCCGGCTTGATCAGGTTGAGCTCGTCGACCGAGCTGTTGCCGAACTCGGCCTCCCACAGCCTGCCGTTGCGGTCGAAGGCCAGGCCCTGCGGGTTGCGGTGGCCGTAGCTGTAGACGAGCGTCCCGAACGGGTTGCCCGGAGCGGGGGTGCCGTCGGTCTTCATCCGCAGGATCTTGCCGTTGAGCGAGGTCGTGTCCTGGGCGAGGCTCGACGTCTGCGCGTCGCCGGTGCTCGCGTAGAGGTAGCCGTCGGGGCCGAAGGCCAGCCGGCCGCCGTTGTGGTACTTGTTCTTCTTGATCCCCTGGACCAGGATCGTGTAGCCGCTCAGCGAGGTGCCGTTGTAGGTCATCCGGACGATCCGGTTGCCCTCGGACGCGGTGTGGAAGAAGTAGACGTAGTGGTTGGACGCCCAGTTCGGGTCGACCGCCACACCGAGCAGGCCGCCCTCGCCGCCGGTCGTCTGCACGTTCGGCACGGCGCCGACCTGGGTCCTCGCCCCGGCCAGGGTGACCTTGAAGACCGTGAACTGGCCGGAGGTCACCTTGTCGTCCCGCTCGGTGGCGAGCGCCGTCTGCCCGTCGGGCATCCAGTGGAGGCCCCACGGGATCGTCCAGCCGGAGGAGACGGTGGTGACGGCGGACGGCACGCCGCCGTCCGCGGCGCCGCAGGCCAGGGTCGTGAAGCTCACCGCGTTGCTCGCGGCGGAGGCGTTGCCCGCCGCGTCCAGGGCGACCACGGTGAGCGAGTACGGCGTGTCGCAGGCCAGGCCGGTGACGGTGGTGGAGGTGGCCGGCGGGTTGCCGGTGACCGTCTTGTACACCGAGGTCCCGCTGCGCACCTCGTACGAGGTGACTCCGACATCGTCCGTGGACGCGGTCCAGGCGAGGTCGGCGCTGGTGGCGGTGACGGTCGACCGGGTCAGCCCGGCGGGCGCGGTGGGCGGCTGTGTGTCAGTGCTCGCCAGAGTGGTGCAGGCCACCGTCGGGCTGCCGATCGACACGTTGCCGGCCGCGTCCCTGCCGAACACGGACAGGCGGTACTGCGTGTTCGGGGTGAGGCCGGTCAGGCTCGTCGAGGTCTGGCTGCCCGGCGCCTCGGCCAGCTTGTTGCCGTCGTTGTAGATGTCGTACGCGACGACGCCGACGTTGTCGGTGGAGGCGCCCCAGCTCAGGATCAGTCCGGTGGTGCCGATGTCGCCGCAGGTCGGGGTGCCGGGCGTGGTGGGCGGCTGGGTGTCGCCGCCGGACGTGGCCGCGACGGTGAGCTTGTCCACGTTCGGTCCGCCGCCCGCCGTGGTGGCCGTGGCGCGGATCGTGTTCGCCCCCGCGTTCAGGTTCGCGGTGACGGTGTCGTCGGCCCAGGTGTCCCAGTTCGCCGTGGCGGGGTACGACCTCGCCCCCGCGGAGGTCCCGTTGACCGTGATGTCCATCGGCCGGTCGGTGGTCGTGCCGTTGGCGTACCGGAACGTCAGCGTCGCCGGCCCGGCGGAGGCCGCGTCGACCGTCCACTGGATGTAGCCGCCGACGGCGTTCACGTAGTCGACGAACCCGGTGCCGGTGTACCCGGTGTGGTTCGTCGCCACCGACGCCTGCGACAGCGTCGCGTCCTCGGCCTGGTGGACCGATGAAGGAACGGCGACCGTCACGTCCAGGTAGTCCAGGTTGGGGTTGCCACCCGCCGATGTCGCGGTCACCCGCAGCGTGTTGGCGCCGTCGTTCACGTTCGCCGTCACGGTGGAGTTCGCCCAGGTGTCCCAGTCGGTGGTCGCGGCGAACGACCGGTTGGCCGACACCACGGCGCCGTTCACCGCGACGTCGGCCGTGCGGGCGGCGCCCGTCCCGTTGGAGTACCGCAGCACCAGCGTCGCGGTGCCCGCTCCGGACGCGTTGAAGGTGAACTGGGTGTAGCTGCCGGCGACGTTGTCGCCGTTGACGAACCCGGTCCCGGAGTATCCGGTGTGGTTCGCCTCCACGGCCCCCTGCGAGATCGAGGCGTTCTCCGCCTCGTAGCGGGTCGCGGCGGAGGCGGGCCACGAGACGACGAGCTGTAAGCCGGCCACGGTGGCCAGCGAGGCTAAGAGGATCAACGGACGACGGAGGCTTCGGGGGAACACCGTGACGGCCCTCTCCGCCGGACCACGCGCCCCGGCTCCCCCGAGCGGACGCGGGCCCAGCTGATCATGACAGGACACACAAAGGTTAGGAAAGGTTCCTAACTTTGTGACTGCTATGGGAACAGCGCGGGCCGTTCACAGTCAAGGCCCAAATTTGTCGCGCCTTGACCGACCAGGTCAGGGCATACCACGCCTTGACACGCTCTTGCACACGATCAGTGACCTGGGATAAGTCGTAGCGCTATGAGTGGATTCAAGAAATTCCTGATGCGAGGGAACCTCGTCGAGCTAGCGGTCGCCGTCGTCGTCGGCGCCACCTTCAGCGGCCTCATCCAGGCCCTCGTCGCCGACCTCATCACGCCGCTGATCGGCGCGGTGACCGGCGGGAAACAGCCCGACTTCTCCGCGTACTCGTTCACGATCAACGGGAGCGAGTTCAAATACGGCGACTTCGTCAACCATGTGCTGACGTTCCTCATCATCGCCGCGGTGATCTACTGGCTGGTCGTCATGCCGATGAACCGGCTGATCAGCCTGTTCGACCGGAACAAGGAGACCACCGAGAAGGAATGCCCCGAGTGCCTGAGCACGATCCCCGTCAGGGCCCGCAGGTGCGCCTTCTGCACCGCCGAGCTCACCCCCGCCCCCGAGTCCTCCCCCGCCTGATCGCGTGTACGGCCGCCGCACCGGCAGCACCGGTGCGGCAGCGTCCTTCCCCGTCCTCCGTCCTCCGCCGTACTTTTCCGTCCCCCAGCCCGTCCTCCGTCGTCCCTTGTCGTCCTTCGGCGTCCCCAGCCGTCCCCGCCGGCCTTTCGGTGGCCGGAGTCGTCGCTCGGGACGGCCTACGAGGCCGTGTCCGGTTTGACTTGGAGCGCACTCCAAGGGCGAACCTGGAGGCATGACGATCCAGGAGGCCGCACGCAGATCCGGTCTGAGCGCGGACACGCTGCGCTACTACGAGCGGATCGGGCTCATCCACGCCGTGGGCAGGAACGGCAGCGGGCACCGCGACTACGCGGAGCACGACCTGGGGTGGCTCGACTTCCTCACCAAGTTGCGCTCCACCGGTATGTCGATCGCGGACATGTGCCGCTACGCCGAGCTGCTCCGCGCGGGCGCGCACACCGCCGGCGAGCGGCGCCTGATGCTGGAACGGCATCGCGAGAAGGTCGCGGCCAGGATCGCCGAGCTCACCCAGGACCTGTCGGCCCTGGACTACAAGATCAAATCCTATCGGGAGACGACATGATCAAGCGCACGCTCGGAAACGGCGGCCTGGAGGTCTCGGCCCTCGGCCTCGGTTGCATGGGCATGTCCGAGTTCTACGGCCCGGCCGATGAGATGGAGTCGATCGCCGTCATCCACCGCGCGCTCGACCTGGGCATGAACTTCCTGGACACGGCCGACATGTACGGCAGCGGGCACAACGAGCAACTCGTCGGCCGGGCCGTCAAGGACCGCAGGGACGAGGTCGTGCTGGCCACCAAGTTCGGCATCAGGCGCGAGGGGGGCGTCAGCTCCATCGACAACACCCCGGAGTACATCAGGGCCGCCTGCGACGCCTCCCTCCAGCGGCTCGGCGTCGACCACATCGACCTGTACTACATGCACCGCCGCAACACCGACGTGCCGATCGAGGAGTCCGTCGGCGCGATGTCCGAACTCGTACGGCAGGGCAAGGTCAGGCACCTCGGCCTGTCCGAGGTGAGCGCGGAGACCCTGCGCGCGGCGAACGGCGTCCACCCGATCGCCGCCCTGCAGAGCGAGTACTCGCTGTTCACCCGCGGTCTGGAAGCGGAGATCCTTCCCACCGCCCGCGAGCTGGGCGTCGGGCTGGTCGCCTACTCCCCGATCAGCCGCGGCATCCTCACCGGCACCGTCCCACCGGCCGAGCAGCTTCCCGACGACGACTTCCGCAAGTGGGCACCGCGCAACCAGGGCGAGAACGCCGCGCACAACGCCGCCCTGGTCACCGAGATCAGGAAGATCGCCGAGTCGGCCGGGATCACCCCGGCCCAGCTCTCCCTGGCCTGGCTGCTCGCACAGGGCGAGGACATCGTGCCGATTCCGGGCACCAAGCGGCTGAGCTACCTGGAGGAGAACGCCGCGGCCGCCGGCATCACGCTGACGCCGGACCAGTTGGCCGCGCTGGAGTCGGCCGTACCCGCTGACGCGGTGCGCGGCGCGCGCTACCCGGACATGAGCCGCATCGAGTCCTGAGCGCGTCCGCGTTCATCAGGAGCGTCACCTTCCTGATGGCGGTCGGGAGCCGGAGGCGCGTGCCGTGACCCCCGTCCGGCCGGCCGGATCGACCGGATCGACCGGATCGGCCGAAACGCCCACGCCGACTCGCGGGGGCTTCCGGCGGGCGTGAATCATGGTCGATGCACACCGTGTCGATGCACACCGTGTCGATTCGCAGCGTGTCGATTCGCAGCGTGTCGATTCGCAGCGTGTCGATTCGCAGCGTGCCGACTCGCATTCGGTGATTCACGTCGCGCCGGAAGCACTCGCTTGTTTCAGGCCGTCACCGGGGTGTCGCCGGTCGTGCTCCACCCCGCCGTACGGCCATGATCGGTACGGCTAGACCAGCCAGGCGGTGGTGTCGGCGGGGAGCAGGTCACCGTCGAGGGGGCCGCTGGCGAGCAGGACGGACTCGTGCGGCGGCAGCCGTACGGGATCGGGGCCGAGGTTGACGACGCAGGTCACGCCGGAGTCGCGGGTGAAGGCCAGCACCCCATCGCCCGAGGGAAGCCACGTCAGCGTGCCGTCGCCGAGCCGCTCGCGGCGCACACGCAACGCGGCCCGGTAGAGCGACAACATCGACCCGGGATCGGCCTGCTGCGCCTCGACCGTGAGGTCCTTCCATCCGGCGGGCTGCGGCAGCCACGGCTCGCCGGTGCTGTACCCGAACGGCGGCTCGGCGCCCGACCACGGCAGTGGGACCCGGCAGCCGTCCCGGCCGGGAACGGTGTGCCCCGAGCGATGCCACATCGGGTCCTCGCGCAGGTCACCGGGGATGTCCTCGACCTCGGGCAGCCCCAGCTCCTCGCCCTGGTAGACGTAGACGCCGCCGGGCAACGCCATGGCGAGCAGCGCCGCCGCCCGCGCCCTGCGCCGGCCGAGTTCGAGGTCGGACGGAGCGCCGTCCTTGCGGTCGCCGTTGTCCCACGAGGTGTCGGCCCTGCCGTACCGGGTGACGGGGCGGGCCACGTCGTGGTTCGACAACACCCACGTCGCGGGCGCGCCCAGCGGCACGTGCGTGGCGAGGGTCATGTCGATCGCCCGGCGCAGCGCGCCGGCCTCCCACGCGGAGGACATGAAGTCGAAGTTGAAGGCGGTGTGCAGCTCGTCGGGCCTCAGGTACCTGGCGAAGCGTTCCTGGTCGGGAAGCCACACCTCGCCGATGAGAATCCGCGCCGAGTAGGTGTCGCAGACCCAGCGCCACTCCCGGTAGATCTCGTGCACCCCGTCGTGGTCGGTGTACGACTCCTCGACGCTGTCAAGGTCCTTGACGAGCACGGCGGCCGAGTCGATGCGGATGCCGTCCACTCCCCGGTCGAACCAGAAGCGCAGGACGTCGAGGAACTCCTCCCGTACGGCGGGGCTGGTCCAGTTGAAGTCGGGCTGCTCCGGCGCGAAGAGGTGCAGATACCACTCTCCGTCGGGGACCCGGGTCCACGCCGGACCACCGAAGATCGACTGCCAGCCGTTGGGCGGGGCGTCGCCGTTCCCCCGGCGGAACCAGAACCGCTCCCGGGCCTCCGAACCGGGACCGGCGGCCAGCGCCTCCTGGAACCAGGCGTGATGGTCAGAACCGTGGTTCGGCACCACGTCGACGATGATCCGGATGCCCAGGGCATGGGCCTCCTCGATCAGCTTCTCCGCCTCGGCCAGCGTGCCGAAGACCGGTTCGATGTTCCGATAGTCGGCGACGTCGTACCCGCCGTCCGCCATCGGCGAGGGATACCAGGGGTTGAGCCAGATCGCGTTCACGCCCAGATCGGCGAGGTACGGCAGGCGTCCCCGCAATCCGGCCAGGTCACCCGTGCCGTCGCCGTTCCCGTCGGCGAAGCTGCGCAGGTACACCTGGTAGATCGCGGCGCCACGCCACCATTCTTCGGATTGTGGAGTCGTCCCCCGAGAGGCACTGCCGGACATGCTGAATACAACTCCTCACACAGAGAGATACCTGGCCGACGCGCGAGGGCGCGTCAGCCCTTGAGGCTTCCGGCGGTGAGACCGGCCATGATGCTGCGCTGGAAGAAGAGGAAGACCACGATGGCCGGGATGCTCGCGATGACGAGCGCGGCCATGAGCACGTTCTGCGGCATCTGCGCCGATAGGGAGGCGATGCCGACGCTGATCGGCATCTTGTCGGAGTCCGGCTGCACGAGCAGCGGCCAGACGAAGTCCTTCCAGACGTTCATCACCGACAGGATGGACACCACGCCGATGATCGGCCGGGACACCGGCAGCACGATCGACCACAGGATCCGCGCGGGAGTGGCGCCGTCCATCTCGGCGGCCTCCAGCAGCTCCCGGGGGATCGAGTCGAAGAACCGCTTGAGCAGGAAAATGAAGAACCCGTTGGCGGCGGCGGGCAGCCAGATCGCCCAGGGCGTGTTCAGCAGGTTCCAGCCCAGGATCGGCAGATCCTTGACCGTCAGATACGCGGGCAGCAGGATCACCATCGGCGGGATCATCAGCGTGGTCAGCATGAGGCCGAGGACCGCCTTGCCGAGCACCGGCCGCAGCTTCGACAGGGCGTAGGCCGCCGACACGTCGACGGCCAGCGTGAACAGCCAGGCGCCGGCCGCGTAGACGACCGTGTTGCGAAGGAACAGCCCCAGGTCGAGCTGGTCCCACGCCTCCTTGTACACGTCGAAGTTGATCGACTCGGGGAAGAGCGACGGCGGGATCTGGGCCAGATCCTCCGGTGACTTCAACGCCCCGGTGACCATCCAGTACAACGGGAACAGGAAGATCACGGTGAAGCTCACCACGACGGTGACGAGGACGATCCAGTAGATCACCCGCCCGCGCGTGGTGTTCAGCGTGTGCGGCGAGATCAGGCCGCGGAATTCGCGTTCCGGCTTCCTGCCCGACCGGCGGGATCGGCGTGCCGCCTTCCTCTGGCCGGAGGCCGGCGGCGGGACGAGCCGAGCCGGTCGGCCCGACCGGACACCAGTGCCTGACGACTGAGCTGTGCTGTTCGACATCGGTGCCACTCCCTCCTAGTTCTGGTTGTCCCGCGAGACGCGCAGGTAGACGGCCGAGAACACCATCAACACGATCATGAGCATGAACCCCAGCGCGCCGCCGCCGCCGAAGTTCCCGAAGCTGAAGGCGTACTGGTACATGAGGTAGGCGACGGTGACCGTCGCGTTCTCCGGCCCGCCTCCGGTGAGCAGGTACGGCTCGATGAACACCTGCATGGTCGCGACGACCTGGAGCAGCAGCATCACCAGCAAAATGAGCTTGGTCTGCGGGATCGTGACGTGCCATACCCGCCGGAACAGTCCGGCGCCGTCCAGCTCCGCCGCCTCGTACAGGTCGCTGGGGATGCTCTGCAGCGCCGCGAGATAGATCAGCGTGCCGGTGCCGAGGTTCATCCAGGTGGAGACGATGACCAGGGAGATCAGCGCGGTGTCCGTGGAGTCCAGCCAGCTCAGGCCGGGCAGGTGCACCAGGTCCAGGATCTGGTTGAACAGCCCGGGGCCCGGGTCGTAGAACCACTTGAACAGCAGGACCGCGACGGCCGGAGGCAACATCACCGGCAGGTAGACGACGAACCTGAGGTACGCCTTGGCGTGCCGCAGCTCGTTGAGCACCAGGGCGATCACGAACGGAACGGCATACCCGACGATCAGCGCCAGCAGGGTGAACATGGCGGTGTTGATCCAGGCCGGACCGAACGCCGAGTCCTCCATCACGGTGCGGAAGTTGTCGAGCCCGACCCATTCCGGCGAGGAGACGAAGTTCGTCTTCTGGAAGCTGAGCAGGAACTCCCGGACCATCGGGTACCAGGAGAAGAACGCGAAGCAGATCAGCGCCCCGCTGAGGAACCCGTACGCCGTCAGGTTGCGGCGCACGCCACGCCGCACCGCCCCCGGCGTGCGGCGCCGTGATCCCCTCACGGTCATTGTGGTCATGGGTTGAACTCCTGATCTCGACGTGACCGGTGGGGTGCCGGCTGTGGGGACCGGCACCCCGGAGCCAGGAAGTGTCCTGTGGATCTTCGCCGTGGCGAGGAGCGGTCAGAGGGACCCGACGCCGCCGCGAGGTTGCATCTGGGCGACCGCGTTAGGCCGGGAAGGCCCACGGGACACGACCTGATCTCAGCTGGACTTCGCCAGGATGTTGTTGACCTTCTTCTCCGCGTCGGAGAGCAGCTGGTCGATGTTGGCGTCCTGCCTGGTCAGCACCGCGGACATCGCCGTGTCCAGCACCGCGTAGATCTCCTGGGCCTTGGGCGGCTCCAGCTTGAACTGGACGTTCGCGGCGCCGTCGACGTAGGGCTGGAAGTGATCCACCGGAACCGTCGCGAACTGCCTGCGCTGCTCGTTGATCTTCGTTCCGGGCGCGGCCGAGCCGTACAGGTCCGTCTCAGGAAGGCCCACCGGCAGACCGTCGGCCTTGGCCCGCTCATAGTTGAACTGGCCCTGGCCGGGCGTCAGGAACCTGTACTCCAGCCACTGCAGGCCGGCCTTGATCTGCTCGGGCGTGGCCTTCGGATTGAACATGTAGCCGTCGCCACCGCTGAGCGACGACGTCGCCTCCGGCAGCGAGGTCACGCCGTAGTCGTCGAACTTGCCCTTGAAGTCGTTGTTGACGGCCTTCACGACGTCGGGGGCGCCGATCATCATGCCGAGCTTGCCGCTGCCCATCATCCGCATGAGGTCTTCCCAGCGGAGCAGCTGCTTGGTGCCCATGCTGTTGTCGGTCCAGCGCATCTGCTTCAGGTTCTCGAGGACGGCCTTGCCCTCGGGGCTGTTGAAGGCCGCCTGCTTGCCGTCGGCGGTAACCACCTCGCCGCCGCGGCCGTAGAGGGAGGAGGTGAAGTGCCAGCCTCCGGTGTTGCCGGCGCTGTACTCGCCGTACCCGACGTAGCCGGTGCCCAGCGCGGCGATCTTCTTGGCCGCCTCCTGCACCTCGGCCCAGGTCTTGGGCGGGTTGTCAGGGTTTAGACCCGCCTGGGTGAAGAGCTTGCGGTTGTAGACAAGCCCCGTCGAGTAGTTGGTCCTCGGGATGCCGTAGATCTTCTCGCCGCTCTTGAAGACGCCGAGGACGTCGGGACGCATGTCCTTCAGTGTGGTGACGGTGTCGACGTACGGCGAGATGTCGGCCGCCTGACCGTTGGCGATGATCTTCTGGACGTCGGTGTAATAGACGTAGAAGAGGTCCTCCATCTCCCCGCCGGCCAGCTTGGCCTGGAACGTCTCGGGGACGATGCAGGGGAAGGCGTCCTTGCTTTCGATCGTGATGTTCGGGTGCAGCTTCTGGAACGCCGCGACGTCGGCGTCCCACTGGCTGCGCTCCTTCGGGTTGCTCTTCGGCGGCTGACAGCCGACCGTGATCGTCACGGGGGCGTCGGCGGCGGGAGCCGCGGAGCCCTGCGACGACGCGGCCTTCGGGGTGTCGCCGGCGTCGCTTCCGCATGCGGCGACGCTGAGGGTGATGCCTGCGGCCAGCAGTATCGAGAGGTTGCGGGTTTTCATGAATGTTCCTTCCTGGAACGGCGCGCCACGACCCGAGCCGGACAGTTGCGAGAAACATACAGAGGCATACAGAACCCAGCAAGACTCATGCGTTCATGATGCAAAAAAGTGACAGTGCACCTCACGCCATCGTCGGGAAACATCCGTCCAGGGCATACGGCGCGCTTGGGACGAGGCCGAAGCTCGGCAACGCGGACACGGCGCGGCGGCGGGAAGACGGACGCGGACCGGCGTCGACCCGTGCAAACCGTCCAGCCGACACGAGCGGACGCGGGGGGACGCGGGGCGGCCCCGGCCCCGGCCCCGGGCCCGGGCCCAGTGCGACAGCTCTGCTACGGGGCGCCAGGTCCGGCACGGGGCGCGGCGCGAGAACGGCCTGGGCCCGGTGACCTGGAACCAGAGGGGTCCGGCCCGGGAGGCCAACCCCTGGAGGGCGGCGCGAGAGGCTGATCAGGGAGGGCGGCCCGAGAGGCCAACCCCTGGAGGGCGGCCCGGGAGGCTAACCCGGGAGGGCGGCCTCGCGGGGCGCGGGCGCGCTGGAGGAACGCACCACGAGCTCGGGCTCGAAGAGCAGCTCGTCCGCCGGGACGGCGACGGCGTCTATCTGCGCCACGAGCAGGTCGACGGCGGCGCGGCCCATCGCGTCGATCGGCTGCCGCACGGTCGTGAGCGGCGGATCCGTGCAGTTCATCAGGGCCGAGTCGTCATATCCCACGACGGAGACGTCCTCGGGGACCGACAGCCCGGCCCGCCGGGCGGCGCGGACCGCCCCGAGGGCGAGCACGTCGCTGGCGCAGATGATGCCCGTGATCCCACGGCGTACCAGACGGGCCGCCGACGCGTGACCTCCCTCGATGGAGAACATGGCGTGCTCGATGTCCTCGGGGACCACGTCCAGGCCGTTCGCGGCGGCGAAGGCACGGAACGCGGCCAGCTTGCGCCGCGAGGGGACGTGATCAGGCGAACCGAGCAGCATGCCGATGCGGCGGTGCCCCAGGGCCAGCAGGTGGCCGAGCGCCATCTCGGCCGCCGCCACGTCGTCGCACGAGACCTGGGGGAAGCGCAGGTGGTCGACCGCGGCGTTGACCAGCACGATCGGGAGCCGGCGCTCCAGCACCCGCGCGTAGTGCTCGTGCGATGCGTTGCCCTGGGCGTACTGCCCGCCGGCGAAGACGATGCCGGAGACGTGCTGCTGGAAGAGCAGATCGACGTAGTCGGCCTCGGACACGCCGCCGACGGTGCGGGTGCACAGGACCGAGGTGAACCCCTGCTGCGCCAGCGCACCCCCGACCACCTCGGCGAACGCCGGGAAGATCGGATTCTGCAGCTCCGGGAGGACCAGGCCGACGAGGCGGCCGCGGTCGCCGCGCAGTTGCGTCGGCCGCTCGTACCCGAGCACGTCGAGCGCGGTCAGGACCGCCTCCCGCGTGGCGTCGGAGACGCCCGGCTTGCCGTTGAGGACACGGCTCACCGTCGCCTCGCTGACGCCGACCTTCTTGGCCACTTCCGCAAGCCGTCGTGTCATGGGCGCAAGCATACGACAAATCGCGTAAATACTTGCAACAACTTGCGCTGCCCGGCCACTCAGCTCGTACGGCATGGCCGGGAGGGGGCCTGCGGCGGTCCCCTCCGCGCCCGGACAGCCGGGCACGCGGTCACGGCGGACACGCACGAGAGGGAGCACAGGAACCGGGAGCGAACCGGGCGCGAACCGGGAGCGTTCCCGGCATGACGAGCGCCACGAGCGTCGCGGCCTGTCGCGCGCGCAGGATATTGCTAGTTTGCGTCGAAATATTGCGCAGTACTGTAGACGACCTTATGGTGTGGGTGACCTTGGAGGCGCGCCGGTTCCAGCGTCCACGGCGCCTCTCCCGGATCTCCGAGCAGAAAGGGCTTTGGTCCAAAGGAATGGCGGGTCCAAGGAGCGACCAGGTCAGCGGGGGCGGGCCGTCGACGAGCGGACCACGAGCTCGGGCTCGAAGAGCAGCTCGCCGGCGGCGACGGCGGTCCCGTCGATCTGGCTGACCAGCAGCTCGACCACGGCCCGGCCCATCGCCTCGATCGGCTGCCGGATGGTCGTGAGCGGCGGGTCCACACAGTTCATCAGCGCCGAGTCGTCGTACCCGATGACGGACAGGTCGTCCGGCACCCGCAGGCCGCGCCGCCGCGCCGCGCGGACCACGCCGAGGGCCAGCGGGTCGCTGCCGCAGACGATGCCGGTGACCTCGCGGCCGAGCAGCTTGAGCGCGGCGGCGTGGCCGCCCTCCAGCGAGTGCATCGTGTGCTCGACCAACTCGCCGCCGGACGCCCGGAACGCCTCCAGCTTGCGTACGGACGGCATGTGGTCCGGCGGACCGACGACCAGGCCGATGCGCTCGTGTCCGAGGGCCCTCAGGTGGCCGACCGACTGCTCCACGGCGATCGTGTCGTCACAGGAGACGCGGGGGAACTCCCAGTGGTCGGCCGCCGCGTTCACCAGGACCGTGGGCAGGCGGCGGTCGATCAGCCTGAGGTAGTGCTCATGCACCATCCCCGCCTGCGTGTACAGGCCACCCGCGAACACCACGCCGGACACCTGCTGCTGCAGCAGGAGATCCACGTAGTCCGCTTCGGAGATCCCTCCGACCGTACGGGTGCACAGGACGGGCGTGAACCCCTGTTGGGCGAGCGATCCGCCGACGACCTCGGCGAACGCAGGGAAGATGGGGTTCTGCAGCTCCGGGAGCACGAGGCCGACCAGGCGGGCGCGCTCGCCGCGCAACTGGGTGGGCCGCTCGTATCCGAGCACGTCGAGCGCGGTCAGGACCGCCTCCCGCGTGGCGTCGGAGACTCCTGCCTTGCCATTGAGGACACGACTCACCGTCGCCTCGCTCACCCCCACTTTTTTGGCAACTTCGGCAAGTCGTCGCGTCATGGGCGCAAGCATAGGACGGGCAAAGCCAGTACTTTACGATCTTCGCGTTTGTAAGCGCGTTGTAAGGGATCCGCAAGGGGGCGTTCCTAATGTCGCTCCTCGTCAAAGATCACTAGGAAGGCACGTAATGAGCATCGTCAGGAACTCCCTCGCCGTCGTCGCGGCGTCTACCCTTCTCGCCCTGACCTCGGCCTGCGGCGGCGCCGACAAGGTGGCCACCTGCACGGAGGCGACCAAGGCGATGACCGACTACCAGACCGCCGCGGCCGCGGCCGGCGCCAACTTCGACAATCTCAACAAGGCGACCGCGGACTTCTCCGCCAAGCTCAAGGAACTCGCGGGCAAGGCCGACGGCGACCTGCAGAGCGCCCTGCAGAAGGTCGGCGACTCCTTCGCCGAGCTCAAGATCGACCCGTCGGACCCCGCCGCGGCGACCAAGGTGACCGAGTTCGCCAAGAAGGCGTCCGAGGGCGCCCAGTCGTTCGCGGCCGCCTGCGCCTGACGTTCCGGGCCCAGACACCGGGTCGGACGCTTCGGGTTCGACTGCGGGTTCGACGCCGGGCCGGACACTCCGGTTTGGACACCCCGAGAAGCCGCCGCGCCCCCGTGGTGCGGCGGCTTCGCCATGCCGGGCCCCGCGCTCCGCCGCCAGAGCCCCGCACTACGCCGCCAGAGCCCCGCACTACGCCGCCAGAGCCCCGCGCTCCGCCGCCAGAGCCCCACGCGCCCGGCCCACGCGACACCGGGACCACCGGCGCCGGGAGCCGTGGAGTGCGGGTCAGTACTCCAGACCCCAGTCGTGCGGCCCCACCAGGTAGGCGTCCCGTCGCCGCAGCAGCCACCCGTCGGCGACCAGGACGTCCAGGCTGTGCCGTACGAACTCCTCGGGGAGATCGGCCAGCCGTGCGATCTCGGCCACGGTGGCCGCGCGCCGGTCGACGTTCAGCGCGGCCACCGTCTCGTACACGCGCATGTCGGCGTCGGACACGCTCTGGACGTCGGCGAGCGGGCGGACGGCGCCGGCGTCCTGGCCGGAGACGTCACCGGCCAGCTCACGCGGCGTCCTTCTCGTGGCGATCTTCCCCATGGTGGTCACCTCTCGCGGGCTCCACTGCGCAGGCGCCCAGGATCCACGTCCCGTTCGGGATAACGCTTGAGGTACTCCCCCTCCAGTTCCCGCGTACGGGACGTGTGGCGTTCCAGCGCGTCGTCTGATCCGTGCAACAGGGCGTCGGTCCGGGTCTCGTGGAGATGCCGCATCTCGCGGAAGAGATCCTCGTCGTCGAGATCCCGGGGGTCCACACCCATCATTCCGGTCGTCATCACATCTCCCTCAGACCTCGGTCGGCTTGTCCCAGCGCTCATCCGGCATGCCGTCGGAGGCGCGGGCGTTCGCCGGATCGGTTTCCGACGGTGTGTGCTCCTCGGCGAAATCCGGCTCGTAGTCGATCTCGGTGTCCCGCCAGAACCCGTTCACGATGTGCTGCTCACGGTCGTTTTCGCGTCTCATGCCGCCCCCCTGCCCGGCATGGCGGCACCCATGCGTACGGCGCGGATCCGCGTCCTCGCGCGCACCGCCGCCGCCCGCGCTCTCCCGATCGCTGAACGAGCCTTCTCAGCAAAACCCGGCCACCTGGTGACAAATAACCGGATTGGGTATCAACCGCTTGATGCGTACATGGGCTCGCATCATCGCTCAAACGGGGGAATTATGGCTGAAACACCCAAGAAGAAGGCCGCGAAGTCGACGGGCAAGGCCAAGAAGTCGGCTATCAAGCAGGCACGCTCGGCCAAGCAGTCCAAGAAGTCGACGGGTTCGACAAGCTCCATGGAACAGCGGCCGACGACCGAGAACGAATAGCTCACCGAAGGGCCGGGCACCTCATCCGGGCCCGGCCCCGGACGCGCCACGCCGTGGGCGTCCCGGCGCGACTCCGGCGCGAACCCCCGGCCGCCCGGCGACGCCGCCGCCGACGTCCCAGCGTGACCATCCCGGACACCGGGCGAGGCGTCATGTCTGGATATTTCCGCTTTCCTACGATCTTCCGCGACGTGATCGTCTTCGCGTGCGAAGACGATCTGTGGATGGTGCACGCGGACGGTGGCCGGGCCTTCCGCCTCACGGCGGGGGTGGCGGAGGCTGCGTATCCCCGGTTCTCCCCCGACGGCACCCGGATCGCCTTCGTCGGCCGGGAGGAGGGACCGGAGGAGGTCTACGTCATGCCGTCGGACGGAGGGGCGACGCGACGGGTCACCTTCCACGGCGCCACGTCTGTCGTGACCGGCTGGGACCCCGCCGACGCGATCGTGTACGCGAGCGACGAGTGCCAGCCGTTCGACGGATACCGCTGGCTGCACCGCGTCCATCCCGGCCACGTCCCCGAGCGCCTGCCGTACGGCCCGGCCGGCACGATCTCGTACGGGATGCCGCTGCCGGGGCAGGCGCGGTACGGCATGGTGCTGGGCCGCAACACGGCCGATCCCGCGCGCTGGAAGCGCTACCGGGGCGGGACGGTCGGCGACCTGTGGGTGGACCTGTCCGGGAGGGGCGCCTTCCAGCGGCTCATCCGGCTCCCCGGGAACCTCGCGTCACCATGCTGGGTCGGCGACCGGATCTACTTCCTCTCCGATCACGAGGGGATCGGCAACGTCTACTCCTGCACACCCGAGGGCGAGGACCTGCGGCGGCACACCGATCATGACGACTACTACGCGCGCAACCTGTCCTCCGACGGGCGTCGGCTGGTCTACCACGCCCATGCCGCCGTCTACCTGCTCGATCCCGCCACCGGCGAGTCCCGGCAGGTCGAGGTGCAGCTCGGCAGCTCGCGCACCCAGCGCAACCGCAGGTTCGTCCCGGCCGCCGAGTACCTGGACACCGCGACGCTCAGCCCCGACGGCAGCGGGCTGGCCGTCACCGCCCGGGGCAAGGCGTTCTCCTTCGCGAACTGGGAGGGCCCGGTCCGCCGGCACGGCGAGCAGGACGGCGTCCGGTACCGCTTCCTGACCTGGCTGAACGACAGGCGGCGGCTGATCGCGGCGGCGAGCGACGACGGCGACCGCGAGGTCCTGGTCATCCTCACGGCGGACGGGGAGACGGAGCCGGTCCGGCTCGACTCCGCCGACACCGGACGGGTGAGCGGTCTCGTGGTCTGCCCCACCGGCGACCGGGTGGCGGTCACCAACCACCGCAACGAGCTGCTCGTCGTCGATCTCGACGACGAGCCCGGCGTACGCGTGACCGAGGTGGAGGCGAGCCTGTTCGGGGCGATCGAGGATCCCGAGTGGTCGCCGGACGGATCATGGCTGGCCTACGCCTGCCCGATCTCCCCCCAGGCGACCGCGATCAAGCTGTTCCACGTCGAGACCGGCGAGACGTTCCCGGCGACGATCCCCCTGCTCGTCGACCACCGGCCCTCGTTCGACCCCGGCGGGCGCTACCTCTACTTCATCGGGCAGCGGGCGTTCAGCCCCGTCTACGACGAGCTCCAGTTCGATCTCGGCTTCCCGCTCGGCACCCGCCCGTACGCGATCACGCTGCGGCCCGACGTGCGCTCGCCCTTCGTGCCCGAGCCCCGGCCGCTCGGCGAGACCCCGGCGGAGACGGGCGGCGAGACCAGGGAGGGCTCCGAGCCGCTGGTCATCGAGACCTCGGGCCTGACCGACCGGATCATCTCCTTCCCTGTCCCCGAGGGCCGTTACAACCGGATCGCGGGACTCCACGGCAAGGTGATCTACACGACGTCCCCGATGCTCGGTGGCCCGGCCGTCCTGCGCTGCTACGACTTCGCCAAGCAGAAGGCGGAGGTGCTCGTCACCGGGCTGACCGACTTCCGGCTCGGCCGTGACCGGACCACGCTGCTCTACCGGGCGGGCGACCGGCTGCGGGTCGTCAAGGCGGGCGAGGAGCCGCCGGACGACGACACGCCGAGCCGTACGAGCGGGTGGATCGACCTGAACCGGGTCAAGGTGTCGGTGGCCCCGGACGCGGAGTGGCGGCAGATGTTCCGCGAGGCGTGGCGGTTGCAGCGGGAGCACTTCTGGGACGAGGACATGGCCGGGATCGACTGGGAGGCGGTCTATGACCGCTATCTCCCCCTCGTGGACCGGGTGACCACCCGTGGCGAGTTCTCCGACCTGCTGTGGGAGCTGCTCGGCGAGCTCGGCACCTCGCACGCGTACGAGACCGGCGGCGAGTACCGCGAGCGGCCGCACTACTGGCAGGGGAAGCTCGGGGTCGACTGGGCCTACCGCGACGGCCGATACGTCATCGCGCGGATCGTGTGCGGCGACCACTGGGATCCCGACACGACCTCGTCGCTCAACCGTCCCGGCGTCGACGCACGGCCGGGTGACGCGGTCATCGCGATCAACGGGCAGCCGCTCGGCGTGCAGACCACACCGAACCAGCTCCTGGTCAACCTCGCCGACGAGGAGGTGGAGCTGACCGTCGAGCGGGACGGCGAGACCCGCACCGTGATCGTGCGGGCCCTCGCGGACGAGACGCCCGGCCGGTATCGCGACTGGGTCGCCGCCAACCGGCTCCTCGTGCACGAACGGACCCGGGGCAGGATCGGCTACATCCACATCCCGGACATGGGCCCGCACGGCTTCGCCGAGTTCCACCGGGGATTCCTGGCCGAGTACGACCGCGAGGGCCTGATCATCGATGTCCGTTTCAACGGCGGCGGCAACGTCTCCGCGCTGCTGCTGGAGAAGCTCTCCCGCAGGCGGCTCGGCTACGACTTCCCGCGCTGGGGCGTGCCCGAGCCGTACCCGCCGGAGTCGCCGCGCGGGCCGCTGGTCGCGGTGACGAACGAGTGGGCGGGATCGGACGGCGACATCTTCTGCCACACGTTCAAGCTGCTCAAGCTCGGGACGCTGGTGGGCAAGCGGACCTGGGGCGGGGTCGTCGGCATCTGGCCGCGGCACCACCTGGCGGACGGCACGGTGACCACGCAGCCGGAGTTCTCCTTCGCGTTCGACGACGTCGGCTGGCGGATCGAGAACTACGGCACGGACCCGGACATCGAGGTGGACATCACGCCCCAGGAGTACGCGCTGGGCGTGGACAGCCAGCTGGAGGTGGCCGTCGACGTCGCGCTCGAACGCCTCGCCATGTCGCCGCCGCACACCGCGAATCCGGCCGACCGTCCCCGGCCGGTGACGCCGACGTTGCCGCCTCGCGCATGACATTTGTCCTATAAAAGCCAGGATCAGTCGCAGGGGGAGGCAGATGGGCTGATCTGGCAGAGTAATGGACGTGCAAACCCCCTCCTTGCGCCCTCCTCTGCATCGCGTGAGCCGTACCGCGATCCGGTACTGGACCATTCGTGCGTCTCTGGGCTGGCTGGTCGTCATCGGCGCCCAGATCGCCTGGATGGTGCTCGCCGACGGCGACCACCGCGCCGTCCGGATCCCGGCGCTGGCCGTCACCGCCGTGTTCGCGGCCGCGCATCTGATCGTCATGCCCCAGTGGCGGTACCGGGTGCATCGGTGGGAGACCACGCCGGAGGCGGTGTACACGCTGTCGGGGTGGTTCAAGCAGGAATGGCGCATCGCCCCCGTCTCCCGCATCCAGACGGTGGACAGCGAGCGGGGGCCGCTGGAGCAGCTCTTCGGGTTGGCCAACGTCACCGTGACCACGGCCTCGGCGGCCGGCCCCCTCAAGATCAGCGGCCTCGACCGCGGTACGGCCGACCGGATCGTGCACGAGCTCACCGCGAGCGCGCAGGCCACCGCGGGTGACGCCACGTGAACGGCCCGGCCGATCTGCCCCCGGGTGACGTGCCCGCCGACGTACCCCAGGCTGACGCGTCACCGACCGGCACGTCGGGCGGCGCGTCACCGGCCGACGAGTGGCGGCGGCTCAACTCGCGGATGCTGTTCGTGCACCCGTTCCAGGTGGCCGTACGGGCCGTGCCCGCGCTGCTCGGGCTGCTCGTGGCCGGGTCGAGCAGGGGCGGAAGCGGCCACCTGTGGAGCCTCGGCGGCCTGGTGGTGATGATCGTGCTCGGCACGCTCCAGTGGTTCACCACCACGTTCCGGATCACCGACGAGCACGTCCAGGTGCGCAAGGGACTGTTCCGCAGGCAGGTGATGACGGTTCCCCGTGACCGGGTTCGCACCGTGGACGTCACCTCGCACATCCTCCACCGCGTTCTCGGCCTGGCCCGGGTCGAGATCGGCACCGGCCGCTCGGACCAGAAGGGCGGCGGGGCCGTGAAGCTCGACGCGCTCGGCACGGCCGAGGCCGCCCACCTGCGGGAGGAGCTGCTGCACCGCCAGCTCGCCCCGAACTCCCCGACCGGCGCCGCGACCCCGGGAGCCGACCCGTCAGGTGCGGGCGACGGCCCGGCAGGCGCGGGTGGCGATGCCGCCGGTGCGGGGGACGGCTGGGTGGGTGCAGGGGGCGGTGCCGGCGGTACGCTCCCGGTTCCGGTACCGCTCCCAGGCAGCGGCCCGATCACCGGTGTCCGCCCGGTCACGGCGGCCTTCGCGCCGGAACAGGAGACGGAGCTCGCCCGCCTCCAGCCCCGGTGGATCAGGTACGCCCCGTTCACGCTGTCGGGCATCGTCGCGGTCGGCGTCATCGCCGGATTCCTGTCCCGGCTGACCAACGAGGGCGGCGTGGACCTTCGCAAGATCGCGGCACTCCGCGAGGGCTGGGAGTGGTTCACCCGCGTCCCCGTGTGGACCGGGGTCGCCGCGGCCGTCCTCACCCTGGTCGTCTTCGTGGCGGTCGCCTCGACGTTCGGCTACATCCTGTCGTTCTGGGGCTTCCGGCTCACCCGGCACACCGGCGGGACGCTGCACGTCACCCGTGGCCTCATCACGACCCGGGCGACCACCATCGAGGAGAGGCGGTTGCGCGGCGTCGAGGTCAGCGAGCCGCTGCTGCTGCGTGCCGTACGGGGAGCCCGGTTGATCGCGGTGACGACCGGCCTGCGGGTCGGCCGTGGAGCGCAGCGCGGCGGTTCGATGCTCCTGCCGCCCGCCCCCGTCGCCGAGGTGGAGGCGCTCGCCGAGCGCGTGCTCACCCCCGGCACGCCGGATACACCGGATAGGCCGAATGGGCCGGATACGCGGGATAGGCCGGATACCCCGGATATCCCGGACGGCACGTCGCCCGTCGTCGCACCGCTCGTCGCGCACGGTGCCGCCGCGATGCGCCGCCGGTTCACCCGCGCCCTCGGCGCGAACGCCCTCGCCGTGGTGGCCCTGCTGGCGCTGTGGGAGTGGGCGGGCCTGCCGGAGTGGACCTGGATCACGGCCCTCGGGTTCATCCCGTTCGCGGCGCTGCTCGCGGCCGACCGCTACCGGAACCTCGGACACGCGATGACCACGGAGTACCTGGTCACCCGCTGGGGATCGCTGGTGCGCAGGCGGGTCGTCCTGGAATGCGACGGGATCATCGGCTGGAACGTCACGCGGTCGTTCTTCCAGCGCCGGGCGGGCCTGGCCACGCTGACCGCGACCACGGCAGCCGGACGGCAGGGCTACCGTGTGTCGGACGTGGCGATGGGTGAGGCGCTCGGCGTCGCGGCGGCGGGCATCCCCGGCCTGCTCGACCCGTTCCTCACCGTCCCCGGACAGCACGCCCCAGAACCGGAGGGATCACAGTGACCCGCTACGGCCAGATGTTCGGCCCCGACATCACCTTCCTCGGCGTCGACCGCTGCGACCTGAACGATCCCGGTTCGTACGCGGGAGCCGACGTGGTCATCCTCGGCGCGCCCTTCGACGGCGGCACCTCGCACCGGCCCGGAGCGCGGTTCGGCCCCAATGCCATCCGGCAGACCTGCTACCTGCCCCACGACGGTTCACGGCCCAGCCTCGCGATGCGCGTCGACGCGCTCCAGGACGTGCGTGTCCTGGACGCGGGCGACGTCGAGACGTACGCCGGGGACATCGAGGGCAGCCTGCGCGCCATCGAGGACGCCGTCGCCCGGATCTCGGCCTCCGGGGCGATCCCGATCGTCCTCGGCGGCGACCACACCATCGCGCTTCCCGACGCGACGGGTGTGGCACGCCACCACGGTTTCGGCCGGATCTCCATGCTGCACTTCGACGCGCACGCCGACACTGGGCACATCGAGTTCGGCCACCTGCACGGTCACGGACAGCCGATGCGCCGGCTCATCGAGTCGGGCGCGATCCGGGGCGACCGGTTCCTGCAGATCGGCCTGCGCGGCTACTGGCCGGGACCCGACATCCTCGACTGGATGGCGGACCAGCGGATGCGCTCGTACGAGATGACCGAGATCGTGCACAGAGGTCTCGACACATGCCTCACCGAGGCGTACGGCATCGCGCTCGACGAATGTGACGGCGTCTACCTGTCGGTCGACGTCGACGTGTGCGACCCGGGCCACGCCCCCGGCACCGGAACGCCCGAGCCCGGCGGGCTGACCTCCAGGCAACTGCTCGACGCGGTACGGCGGACCTGCTACGAACTGCCCGTCGTCGGGGTGGAGATCGTCGAGGTGGCTCCGCCGTACGACCATGCGGACATCACGGCGTACCTGGGCAACCGCGTGGTGCTCGAAGCGCTGTCCGGCATCGCGCGCCGCCGCAGGGACGCCGCCGAGGGCACCCGCTGGGACCCCTCCCAGCCCCTGCTCGACGGCCGCCGACCGGAGTGATCACGGTCGGCCGCGCACAAGGAGATCTGATGAAGCGTTTCCCACCGGTCGCCGTCTCCCTGGCCGTCCCACTGGCGGCCGCGCAGCTCATCGCGGGCTGCGCGGCGCCCGCCTCGACGTCTCAGGCGGCTCGGTCCGGCGGGGGTGACGCGGCTTCCCCCGCATCTCAGGCGGCCGCTCAGCCCTCCCCCGCGTCCCCCGTGTCCCCGGCGACCGGCGCTTCGGCGTCGCCTCCCACGGATACCGCGGACGCCGCGGGGGCGGCCGGGGCCGCGAGCCGGGCTCCCTCTACGACCCCGCGGCCGGTACGGGTGCCCTCCGGTGTGACGGCGGGCTACGTCGTGTTCGACCGGCAGGCGGGCAAGGTGATCGCGAACCGTCAGGTCCATCACCGGTTCAGGTCCGCCTCCGTCGTCAAGATCCTCATCGCGATCGACTATCTCGAACGGCGGAAGGGCGCGATCCCGGCCGGCGACGCCGCGTTGCTCAAACCCATGCTGCGCGGGAGCGACGACGACGCGGCGACCGCGCTGTGGCGGCGCGGCGGCCAGGGGAAGATCGTCCAGCGGATGGTCAAGAAGATCGGCCTGACCGACACGGCACCGCCGCCCGCCGCCAAACCGGGTTTCTGGGGCTATACGGCCATCAGCGCCCTCGACATCGCCCGGGTCTACCAGTACCTCCTCGCCAAGGCCGAGCCACGCGTACGCGACGTCGTGATGGGCCACCTCCGCCAGGCGCAGCAGTGCGCGACCGATGGGTTCGACCAGTACTTCGGCATTCCCCGTGGCGTGCCCCGCCCCTGGGCCGTCAAGCAGGGCTGGTCGGGATACGGCTCGGTGCCGCCGGTGACGTGCGTCCGCGCCACGACCACGTCATCCGATCTCACCCACGGCCTCACGGCCGCCACCACAGTCACCGCAGCCGGCTTCACCAAGGTCGGCACCACCGCGACCGGCCGCACGCGCAACCCGGTGGACTTCGGCCGTCCGGTACTCCACACGACCGGCGTGATCGGTGACCGGTTCATCATGGTGGTGCTGACCACCCAACCGGCGGGCGCGACCTTCGGCTCGTCCTCGACCCGGCTGACGGCCCTGGCCAGAGACCTCTACCGCAGCGTGCTCTGAGGGCGGCCCGCGGCTCCGCGCCGCGTCGAGGGACGACCGGCCGGGACGCTGTGCGGTACGGGCCCGGGATGCGGCACCCTTGTCCGGTGGGAAACGACGGCGTGACGGGGAGCAGGCTGGCCGGGCGGGTGGCCCAGGCGGCGAAGGAGGCGCTGACCCTGCGGGGGCACGTGACCGCGGTCGACGTGATCACGGGCTTGCGCTGGTCGTACCTCAGGAACATCGACACCTGGCGGCAGGGGCGCACCGACAGCCTTGAGCGGGTGACCGCCGTGGACGCGGCGAAGATGGCCGACGCCATGGCGATCCTCCGTGAGTGGGCGCTGGCTCGCGGGTTGACCCCGGGCGAGTCCGCGTACGTGTCGGGCGGCCGGGACCGGCGCCCGCTCCGGTTCACCGTCGACGGCGACGAGGAACTGGAGCGTGTGTTCCGGGTCCACTGGTTCTCGCCGGAGCTGAGCGAGGCCAGGCGCAGGCAGCTCACCGAGAAGGAGACCCGCCCGCCGGACCTCACCGTCGTCGTTCCCCTCGAACCGTGGACCTGCGCGGGCTGCGGGGAGACGGGACCGCACCACATCATGGAGGACGACCAGCTGCACTGCCTGACCTGCGCGGACATGGACCATCTCGTCTTCCTACCGGCCGGGAACGCCGCGCTGAGCCGCCGGGCCAAGAAGGAGAGCGTCCTGTCGGCGGTGGTCGTCCAGTACAACCGCCGGCGGAAGCGGTTCGAGCGCCGGGGCATCCTCGTCGAGGACGAGGCCCTGGCCCGAGCCGAGGAGCAGTGCCTGGCCGACGAGGAGGTACGGCTCCGCCGCCGTGAAAGGGACCGGCTGCGGCGCGAGGTGGGCGATGTCGAGTTCCAGGCGGCGCTGGCCGAGGAGATCCGGCGGCTGTTCCCCGGCTGTCCTGAGGAACGCGCCGAGGCCATAGCGCTGCACGCGGGACTGCGCGGCAGCGGGCGCGTGGGCCGGACGGCGGCGGCCCGCGTGTTCGACGACCGGGCCGTCACGCTGGCCGTCGTCGCCTCCGTACGCCACCTGGACACGGACTACGACCGCCTGCTCATGGCGGGCGTGCCCCGCAGGGAGGCACGGGACCGCATCCGCGACCGGATCGACCAGGTGCTCACCCGCTGGCGCGACTGAAGGCGAGCTCGACCACCGTCGCGATCGGACCCGGCGACGCGGTGAACGACCTACTCCATACCGCCATCGCGGTCGGACTCGGTGGCACGGTGAACGACCTACTCCATGCCACCGTCGCGATCGGACTCGGTGGCACGGTGGATGGCCTGCTCGATGCCGCCCACACGATCGGCCAGGAGGCCGATGGCGCCGACGGCCCGGACCACCGGGTTGTCCTCCTCGCCGCCGAGGGCCTGGGCCCGGAGGTATCCGGCCTTCACCTCGGCCCAGCGCCGTTGCTGCTCGGCCGTCATCCTGCCGCGCAGTTCGGCCAGTTTGAGCAGGTTCGCCTCGGCTTCTGAGGTCAGCGTCTGGGCCTCGCCCACGTAATGGTCGTCGATCAACGCCTCGATCTCGGCGTCGTTCATGACGGGGACGATCCGCTCGGTCAGCTTGTTCATGTTCCGATAGGACCCCTGCAGCCGGAACGGCGGTTCCGTACGCGAACTGTCGGCCTGGGCCGCCGAGGCGATGTACGCCTGGTTGGCGGCGAGCACGACCTGCTGGACCCGTGACAACCTGCGCAGGACGGCCACGATCTGGTCGAGTTCCACCTTCGGGTACGGATGTGTGAGCTGGTCGGCCCGCACGTCCGCGTCGCCGCGTGCCAGCCGTACGAGCAGTTCCACGTCCGCCCGGTCGCGCGTGGACAGCGGCGCGAGGACGGGATTCGAGGTGAGGGCGTTCTCGATGTAGCTCAGCGAGAACAGGTCGTCCCTGCCCGACAGCACGTCACCGAGGTTCCACACGTCGGCCCGGTTGGCCAGCATGTCCGGGACGCGGAACCGCCGCCCCGACTCGGTGTACGGGTTGCCCGCCATGCAGACCGCGAAGCGCTTGCCACGCAGGTCGTACGTACGGGTCCCGCCGTTCCACACGCCCTCCATCCGGCGTTGCGCGTCGCAGAGGGAGATGAACTTCTGGAGCAGCTCGGGCGAGGTGTGCTGGATGTCGTCGAGATAGAGCAGCACGTTGTTGCCGCATTCGAGCGCGAACGACACCTTCTCGATCTCCTGCCGCGCGGTGGCGTTGGGCGCGTCGGCCGGGTCGAGCGAGGTGACGGCGTGCCCCAGCGCCGGGCCGTTGATCTTGACGAACACCAGGCCGAGCCGGCTCGCGACGTACTCCATCAGGGTGGTCTTGCCGTACCCCGGCGGCGAGATCAGCAGCAACAGTCCCATCTGGTCGGTGCGCTTGCCCTCCCCCGCCGCGCCGAGCTGCTTGGCCAGGTTGTCTCCCACCAGCGGCAGGTACACCTCGTCGAGCAGCCGGTTGCGCACGAACGCGCTCATCACCTTCGGCCGGTACTCGTCCAGCCGAAGCCGTGCCCGTTCCCGGTCGAGCAACTCGCCGCGCTGCCTCTGGTAGGCCCGGTAGGCGGGCACCCGCTCGGTGCGGAACCTCCTGGTGCGCGCCAGCGCCTCGTCCAACCGCAGCGTGAGGCTCCTCCCGGCCAGCCGGGGATGCGCGCCGAGCAGCCCGTCCACGGTGACCGTGAGGGCCGCCGACGGCTCATGTCGCGGCAGGTCGCAAAGCTGGACGGCCACGGCCTCGGCGAGGTCTCCCGCTCTCACGTCCGCCGCCGCGAACGTCACCGCGCGCCCCGTCCGTACGGCACCGCCCGTGACGGGCGCGGCCGGGGAGCCGGTCAGGGCGGAACGCGGCGAGAGATCGGGAGACGTCCCGAGAAAGGCGGTCAGCCAGGCCACGACGAGCTGGTGCCTGGCGGCCAGATCGTCGCCCAGCGCCCGAATCTCGTCGTCGAAGTCCTCGGCCGAACCGCCGAGCGCCTCGCGGAACCGCTCCAGCAGGAGCCGGGCGAGCGGCCCGGTGGTGAACCCCGGATGAGCGCCGGCCGCGGAGCCCGCGTGCCCGCCGATCGCGGAAGCGGGTGAACCAGATGAACCAGACGCGGGACCCGGCCGAGGCGCCGAGCCGGGGCGTGATCCGGCCAGTTCCTCGAAGAGATAGTCGCCGGCGAGCTCCGCGTCCTCCAGCCGCAGGCCCCGGTCGCGCAGGAATGCCGCCGTCGCCGATCCGAGTTCGGCGCGGAGCGCTCCGATCGCCCCATCACGGCCCGCCTCGACACGGCCCGCCTCCGCACCACCACCACCGCCACCGCCGCCGCCGTCGCCTTCGGCGGTCGTGCGGGCGTCCGGTGTGGCCGTGCGATACCCGAACAGGGAGCGCGCCCGCGCGAGGGAGCGGGCGCGCGTGGTCCACGCCTCCCGCTGGGCTTCGTCCGTACCGAACGTCCAGAAGAGCTGGGCCGCGGCCCGGGCGGCGGGTGGGAAGCGCAGCAGCCCGGCGCCCGCGTGCAAGGGGAGCAGCGCGCCGAGGATCGCCGCGGCGTCGTGGTCGTGGACGCCGCGCTCGTACCCCTCGTCGTAGCGCGTCTCCGCGACGCGGCGAACGATGTCGAGCAGGCCGCCGTCGGCGAGGGCGGCGTGCAGCGCGTCCAGCGTCAGGCCGTCCCCAAAGGACGACTCCGCCAGGTCGAGGATCGACGTGGCGAGATGCTCGGCCCGGTAGACCTCGGGCGACTCGGAGACGAGAACCTGGTCCCAGAAGGTCCTGGTCCGATGGAACGACTCCTCTTCGACGGGAGACCGGTAGTCGGTCCCGGTGATGGCGAACGCCATCCGCCCCTCCATCGGGACCAGCGTGAGATCGATCTGCTGGGTGTTGACCGCGAACCGGTGGCGGCCGAGCCTGATCGTCTCACCGCCGTCCGCGTACAGGTCGAGGCGGTCGCGCAGCGCCCGTCCCGCGTCGAGGCGGGCCGCCTTGACGCGCCCGTCGAGCTCGTCCGCGCGTACCTGGTCGCCGAGGGACCGCAGTTCCTCCGCGACCGAGCGCAGCTTGGCCACCATCGGATCCGAGGCGAAGTAGGTGTTCACCTCGTCGATCGAGCCCAGGCTCGCCGCCCGCCTGTGCACACTCTCCAGGATGCGGCCGGCCGAGGTGACCAGCCGTTCGGCCCGGCGTGCCCGCACGTCCAGCAACGTCTGCCTGCGCGAGGAGAACGCCTCGTAGACGTCTCCACGCCTGGCCGAGAGCTTCTCCACGAAGTCGTCGAAGTCCCCGAACCGGGACTCCAGGTCCTCCAGCCGGAGCAGCAGCCTTCCCATCTGCTCGTCGCAGCTCTCAGGCGTGTCGGCGAGCGCGAGCGCGGCGGTGACGGCCTGGCCGAGGAGGGCGAACTCCGCGGCGAACTCGGCTCTGCCCTCGGCCGCGAGCAGCTCACGCCGCCGCGCGGCGAGCGTCGCCCGCGCCCGGTTGATCCCGGCGAGCACCTCGGCGACGCGCTCCAGGATGCCGGTACGGACCGTCGCGTCGGCGATGTCGAGCCCGCCGACGACCTCGGTGAGGACCTCCAGGCCCTCGGTCTGCCCGGCCAGGCGCTCGCCGACGGGTCCGGCCTCCGCGACGGTGCCGATCATCTGGGCGTCGGCGACGAGCCGGTCCACCTCGGCGTGGTATCCGGTGAACGCGTCGGCTCCACGGAGGAAATCGACCGCCCGCCGCGCGGCCTCCCCGATCTCGGCCTCGAACTCTCCGGCCAGCGCGTCCACCCGCTGGACGTCGACGTAGCGGACCTCCCGCAGGGTCGCCAGGCGGCCCTGCTCGCGCCGGAGCTCGGCCAGCTGCCCGACCCATTCGCCGGCGGCCCTCGGCGCCTCACCCCGCACCTGCCGTACCAGGAGGGCGATCCGCTCCGCGGCCTCGTCCAGCGCCGCCGCGGCCTGGCCGGTGAGCGACTCGACCCGCTCGAACTCGTCGAGCACCTGCTCGGCGGTCCCCCGGACGGCCCCCACCGCGGACCGCAGATCGTGCTCGTCCAGCCAGTGGTACTGGTCGGTGATCCGTACGCAGGCGGCGATGAGCCCCTCGAACACCGGGACCGACGGCGCCATCGCGTCGGCCATCCGGACCACGGACAGGCAGTCGGAGATCCCCCGCACCAGGTCGGCGTTGCCGATCCGCTCCAGCGGTCCCGTGCCCACCGGCCGGCCCGCCGCGTAGACGTCCGACACGTACGGCGTCTGCCAGATCTGCATGAGGTGGACCCGGGTCGGCTCCTCGGGGACCGCCCGGCCCTGCTCGCCCGAGACCGGCGCCGGCATCCGGAAGTACACGAGCGTGCCGTCCTCGAAGAGCGAGTACCCGTGGCACGTGATCGGGTTGCTCACCTCCTTGCGGATCACGTTGTACGGCAGCAGCAGCGACCGGCCCTCGGCCCGCGCGTGGAAGACGTACAGCACGTCCTCCCCGTTGGGGGAGCGGATGACGCGCTCGAACTCCAGGTCGGCGACGTCGAGGTCGAACGTCTTCACGACGCCGGTGGTCAGGTGGTACCCGCCGGGGAAGATGATCCCCTGGTCCTCGGGAAGCCGCTGACAGGCCTGCCCGATGCCGTCGAGGCGCTCCACGTTCCTGGTCCTGGTGTTGAACACCAGGTACCGCCATTCCTTCTCGTTGTACGGCCGCACGCGCAGCAGGATCAGCGGCCCGACCCTGGCGTGGTGGACGTCCGCGTCGGCCAGGCTCTGCAGCGGTTCCGCGACGGGTTCCCGGTAGATGCCCTCACCGGTCTCGGTGTTGTTCTCGATCTTGATGGTGAGGTCGCCGCCGACGGTCTCGACGAACAGCTCGTCGGCGATCGAGATGTGCGGGTGCCGGCCGAGAACGTGATCGTCCCGCGTGGTCTCGATCCACTCGAAGTCGTGCGACGGCGGGAACACGTGGTCGCGTTCGCCGCGGTTGTCCAGGTACTGGATCGTGCCGTCGCTCTCGACGCTCCACCGCAGGACCCGGACGTCCTGCGGTCCGGTCTGGAAGACGGCCAGCAGCCGCCCCTCCACCTTCCGGAGCTGCAGCAGCCTGGTCTCGCTGTAGTAGCGGTACAGCTCGCCGAAGTCCCGTTCGAACTGCGGATCGTCGAACAACCCCGGGACCTCGTCGAACCGGAAGGTGTCGCCGTCGCGGCTGAACCGGTGGAACGAGAACACGTCGCGGACGGTCGTCGCCGACTTCAGCCCGATGAACACGTTGTAGCCGAACAGCATGACCTCGCCCAGCGAGACGATGTCACGCGGCACGCAGTTGTTCTCGGTACGGACACGGGCCGTGCCGAGCAGGCGGAAATCGGCGCCGCCGAAGACCTTCAGGCGCTGCGCGTTCAGCTCCTCGGTCCGGTGGAGCAGCTCCCTGGCCTGCTCGGTGAGTCGGGCCCGCAGCACCTCGTACGTACTGGAGTCGAGCTCGGGCGGCGTACCCGCGACCTCGGCGGCCGAGCCGGCCGCGGGCCCGGTCACGGATGCCACACGCCCGGCCGCCGCGTCGGCCGCGGGTCCGGTCGCAGGTACGGGTCCGGTCACGGGTCCGGCCGCCGTATCGGTCGCGGGTCCGGCCACGGATTCAGTCACAACGGGGTCGGTCACAGGGTTCCTCGGTGCCTCGTCTCAGCATTCCGTCCCACCGCGCCTCACGCGCCTCGCGTCAGTGTTCGACCGAGTTGAGCGCCGCCACCGGCCGCTCCGCGACGCCGAGACGCTGGGCCGTACTCAGCAGGTCCTGGAGCTTGTCCGTGTCCGGACCGCCCGCATTGATCAGCTTGAGCAACAGCGCCGACAGCGTGAGATTCCGTACGTCGGCGGTGTCCAGCGAGCCGACGAGTCGCGCCAGGTCGGCGGGCAGGCTCGCCGACCCGTCCAGGTACGGCCCGGCCAGCGCCCGCGTCACGGCGGAGTTCTCGACGAAGCCGTCCACGCTCCTGCCCGCCGTGATCGCGTTCATCAGCCGGTCGAAGAAGATGGTGTCGCCGCCGACGATGTCGATGTCGGCCTTCTCCAGACCGGCCGCCAGCACGGTCGCCTGCGCGTCCGCGATCTCCCTCTGGATGTCGATGTTCCTGAGACGGATCTCCTTCTCGGCCTCCAGCCGGAGCCGGTACTCCTCGTGCCCGCGGCTCGCCTCGTCCAGGGCCGCCATGGCCTCGGCCTTCTCCTTGAGACCCTCCGCCTCCGCCTTCAACTTCTCGCCCACGGCGGCGGCAGCGGCGACGGCCTTCGCCTGCTCGCCCTCGGCCTCCGCCTTGAGCCGCTCCCCCACGGCCAGCGCGGCGGCCAGCCCCTTCTCGCGCTCCACGACGGCCTCGGCGCGGCCGACCTTCTCGATCGCCTCGGCGTCCCGCTCGCGTACCTGGACCTCGGCGAGGCCGATGGCGGCCGCCTCGGCCCGCAGTCCCTCGGCGAGGCGGATCTTGGCCTGGCTGTCGAGATCGGCCGCCTTCTGGCGAGCCTCGGCCAGGACGAGCTCCTCGCGCGCCTTGAACGCGGCGGCCTGCTCGGCGGCCTCGGCGGCCTTGATGTCCTTGACCAGGTTCTCCTGCGCCTCGGCCTCGGCCTGGATGATCAGCGCCTGGCGGACCCGCTCGGCCTCCTCCACGACGCGCAGGCGCTTGATGCTCTCCTCCTGCTCGGCGACCGTCTTCTCCACGGCGATCCGCTCCCGCGTCACCTCGGCGATCGCCCGCTTCTCGCCCTCGAGTTCCTTGTCCTTGGCGATGCGCGACAGCTCGGTCTCCCGCTCGCGCGCGATGACCTCCAGCAGGCGGTCCTTCTCGATCCGCTCGTTCTCGATGGCGATGACCCGCTCGCGGTTCTTCGTCGCCACCGCGATCTCCCGCTCACGGTTCTGGCGCTGGATGCCGAGTTGCTCCTCGGTCCGGATGTTGGCCCCTTCGGACTTGAGCCGCTCCTCCGCCTGCACGCGGGCGGTCTCGGCCTCCTCCCGTGCCCGTACGGTGTCGACCTCGCGCCGCTGCTTGGCCTCGGCGTCGGCCTGCCGCCGCTCCAGTTCGAGGATCGCCTCCCGCGCGTCCACGTTCTGGCGGGTGATCTCCTTCTCCTCGTTGCGCTGGTACTCGTTGGTACGGACGTGCTCGATCGCCGTCAGCTCGGTGATCTTGCGGATGCCCTGGGCGTCGAGGATGTTGGCGGGATCGAGCTGGGCCAGCGGCGTCTGCTCAAGGAAGTCGATGGCGGCGTCCTCCAGGCTGTAGCCGTTGAGGTCGGTGCCGATCACCTGGATGATCTGGTCGCGGAACTCGTCACGCTTGGTGTAGAGATCGACGAAGTCGAGCTGCTTTCCGACGGTCTTGAGCGCCTCGGAGAACTTGGCGTTGAACAGCTCCTGCAGCGTCGCCTCGTCGCTGGCGCGCACCGTGCCGATGGCCTGGGCCACCTTGATGACGTCCTCGACGGTCTTGTTGACCCGCACGAAGAACGTGATCCGGATGTCGGCCCGGATGTTGTCGCGGCAGATCAGCCCTTCGTGGCCGGTCCGCGTGATCTCGATGGTCTTCACCGAGATGTCCATCACCTCGGCCTTGTGCAGAACGGGCAGTACGACGGCACCGGTGAAGGTCACGTCGACGCGCCGCATCTTGGAGACGATCAACGCCATGCCCTGCTCGACCTTGCGGTAAAGGCGGCTGACGATGACCACCGCGCTGATGACGACAAGGAGGAGAACGGCGAGAAACACGCCCGTCCCGGTGCTGATCACGTCCATCGGAGATCCCCTGCTAGTGAAGGTCGTACGGCATGACCCAGAAGAACTCGCCCTCGGGGTCGTAATCGAAGATGAGAGCGGAGCTGCCGGCGCGGAGATCCTCGTCTCCGGTCTGGCGCACCTGGACGAGGGCGGAAGAGCCGTCGTCGGCGGTGACCTCGGCCTGGCCGAAGTCGGTCCCCACCCGCCCGGTGCGTATGACGCACATCCGGCCGACGAAATCGGCCCTGTACGGCGGCGCCACGGCGGGGAACATCGCGCGACTCGCCCGTGCCACCAGCCCGGCGCACAACCACCCGGCGAGCAGCGCGACCACGAGCACGGCGGCCCGTGCCGGCGTGCCCTCGACGAGCACCACACCGACCAGGCTGACGAACCAGGCCACCACGAGCAGCAGCGAAAGCGCGACCGCGCCCGGCACTCCGCGCAGGCCGAGGCTGGTCAGGAAGTCATCCGACAGCTCCATGCCGAGGCCGCCGAGCAGAACGAGCACCCAGTAGACGATGACGACGACCAGCATGAAGCTGAACAGCACCGTCGGGAACTCCAGCACCGCATCGACGAACCGCCCCATTGACTCCCACCGTTTATCTCGCCCCCTGAGACACATGCAGTATGGCGTAAAGTCGCAATAAAAGTCAGCATAAATTCGATGCGAATAATGGGCACTTTCTGGGGTTTTGAGGCGTTGTTACAACGGATCTCCGGAGGTCTCCGTTGTTCCCCGGCCGCGAGTTACCGGCCCGCGAACTCGTCGCCGATGAGGCACGCTCGATGCCTTGGCTCACCACCCGAGATCGCTCCATTGCTCCTTTGGGGCTCGCCTTGGCCGGTCCCCGAGACGAGGACGGCCAGGCGCCCGAAGTGCCCACGGCGCCGGACCGGAGCGAGGCCGACCAGGCGCCCGTGAAGTGCCCACGGCGCCGGACCAGGGCGAGGCCGGGTTGCGGTGCTGACGGCCCGCGCGAGCGTACGGCAGAGCACCAGGCGGCGCCGGACCAGTACCGGCTCAGCGGCGGGCACTCGCCAGCAAGGCGGCGTGCGGAAGGACCAGCCGACCGTCCGCACCGAGGAATTCCTGGGACAGCACGTCGAAGTGCCGCTTGATCTCCGCGCGGGTCTCTTCGGGCTGGCTCAGCAGGAGTTGGCCGATGAAGGCCACCCCGGCGGCGGCCCCGCTCCACCACTCCTCGGCGCCGGCCCGATGCTCCCAGCGCAGCGTTTCGCACGTCGCCTCGCGCAGTCTCGCCGAGGCCAGCAGTCCGGCCATGCCCTCGGGGTCGCGTGGGAAATCATCCTCGGCGGCGATCGGAGGCAGATGCGGCGGCCGGGTCACCCCTGCGGCCTCCACCGCCCGCCCGAGCAGTGCCTGGCCGGGAGGCGCGGGCACAGCCCAGATCGTCAGCGCGATCCGCCCGCCGGGCCGGACCACCCGGCGGAGTTCCGCCAAGGCGTCCTTTGGCCGTCCAACGTGATTGATCACGAAGTTGCCGACCACCGCGTCGAACACGCTGTCCTCAAAGGGAAGGTCAGGCAGGACAGCCGGCAGGACCTCGGCGGAGGGGACAGCCTGTCCCGCCGACTCCACCATGCTCGGCTCGGCGTCGACCGCGGTCACCTTCGCGCCCCGCTCGCACGCCGCCGCGGCCACCGTCCCCGTCCCCGTTCCAACGTCGAGGACCCGGGCGCCCTCCCGGACCGCCGCGGCGTCAAGCAACTGCCGAACGGGATGCGCACAGAGCTTCGCGAAGCTCCCCGCGAACGCGGCCGCTCGACCGGCCCAGGCCCTGCGCTCATACTCATCGAAGGCCGTCACCTACGCTGTTTCCCCTCCCGGACCAGCCGCAGTGATCACGAACGTGGCCCGGCCAGGACCCTGGCCCACGGAACAAGTGGGCGGTCACGAGAGCTGCGGCCTGAGACTCATCGCTTCACGATCATCCCACGGCCCTTTTGTACGTACCTTGGCCACAGACCGCTCGACCGGCCATAGAGCGCTACCCGCTCGAAGAGGCGTGCGAAGGCGTGACTCCGATATCCACCCCTGGCCGATCTCCAGGTCGGCCACCAGTTCGGCGTAGGTGCCCGCCGCGCCCACAGCCGATTCACGGACATGAATAAATAGGTCAATTGACCAGATACCTCCATCGAATCGCCTGTGGATAACTCGTCAGGCGCGCGGTTGCCCTATGCAATGATTCGCGTAGGCGTTCGAAACTCGATCAGGAGGTGGCGTGAACGAAGCATTCGGGTCTTTCGAATTTTCCACGGAAAATCGGTCACGCCGTCCTCGTAAAGGACCGTTTGACGCGGAGTGGTGGGCGCAGGTGGCGGCGCTCAGAGCGGCCCGCGCATCGCGGGGCAGTTCGGCAACCGCTCTCGATGAGGCATTCGACGACGCTCTCGCTGCCTTCGAACGCGCCTCCGACAATGACGGCGCCTCCGACAATGCACGCGTCGAACCCCAGGACAACGCCCGCGACAACGTCTGTGGAAATGCTCGCGACAGCGCTCAGAGGCGAGATCGGACGCCGCGGCGAGACCAGGGTCAGGGGCGAGGCCAGGACCAAGTGCCGGATCATGAGCCGGGCCAGCGGCGGGATCGCAATCAGGACCCGGATCGGGGTCGGGCTTCGTGGCCGCTGGTGGCGGCGGTGGCTGAGGCGGCCTCCGCGCTGGCGGCGGCGATGCTGCCTGAGTCTGCGGGGGTGTGTCTGGCCGAGGCGCAGGATCTGCTGTACGCGCGGGATCGCTTGACGTCGGCGATCGCTGCGCGGGTGGGACGGGTGCACGCCGCTGATGAGGCCCGGGCGTACGGACATGCGTCGACGAGGTCATGGTTGCGGGGCGCGGCAGGGATGACGACGTCGGCGGCGGGCCGCTTGCTCGGATTGGCTGTGGAGTTGGCGCGGCTGCCGGTTGTGCGTGAGCGGTTCGCTGCGGGGAGCCTTTCCGAGGGGCAGGTGACCGCGATCTGCGCTGCTACGGGGCGGTTGTCTGATGAGCAAGCGGCTTTGGCGGAGCCGATTTTGGTGGGGTTGGCGGATCGGGCGACTCCTGCGGAGGTGGCTCGGGCAGGTCGTTACCTGCATGAGGTGCTCAACCCTGACGACGCTGAGGATGACGCTGATGCCGATTATGAGCGGCGGTTTCTGCTGGTTCGGGAGAGTGCCTCTGGTGGAGTGGAAGGGGAGTTCCGGCTTCCGCGTGAGGCGGGGGCGCGACTGCGGGCGTTGCTGGATGCGTATGCCAAGCCTCGCGCTCAGGGGGATGATCGTCCGCTTCGGGTGCGGAACGCGGATACGTTGATCGCGATGTTGGAGCAGCAGGTCAGCACCGAGCTTCTTGTGTTGGTGAACGCCACTTCACTGCCCGACGATCCCCGGCCGGACAACGCTCGATCGACTCGTACCCGGACAACCAACCCCGAGCCCGCCGACCAAAACCCCACCACCCGCCACCCCGCTGCCTCTGGTCCCCAATCCACCAGCCGCCGCCCGGTCGACCACCCCGTTTCCTCCCAAGCTGCCGACCCGCCCTTCGGCGCATCCTCATGCGAGACACCGCCGGGCAAGTCTGACCAGGGTGAGGCACCGATGGACGAGCGCCGGCAAGAGAGGAAGGCCCCGCTGGGCCGACCGCCCACAGGCCGGGCTGAGCCGGGCGCCTCGCCATTGGGTGGATCCCCTTCAGGTGGATCACCGCTGACTGGTTCAACGCCAGGCGAGCCTCGGCGGGATGGATCACGGCTGGCCGGGTCGCGGCAGAGTGGATCACAGCCGGCTGGATCACGCGAGAGTGAATCACCGCCGGGCGAGGCGCCGCCAGGTCAAACACCGCCAGGTGAGTCGCCGTGGGATGAACAGGTAGCCGCGTGGGCGCTGCCGGCTGGGTTGATGTCTAGCCGGAGGCTGCCCGGACTGCTGCTGGCCACCGGGCAGTTCCTGCCCGTCTCCGATGTCCATCGCCTGGCCAACACCTCCACCCTCACCCGCCTGGTCATGAACGCCGACGGCGAGGTCCTCGACATGGGCCGCAAAGTCCGGCGCGCAACGGCCTCACAACGCAGGGCCATCCTGACCCGGTACGCCACCTGCATGGTCGACGGCTGCCACCTGCCCGCTCACGTGTGCCAGATCGACCACATCGACAACTGGAGCGACGGCGGCGCCACCGACTTGGACAAACTCGGACCCACCTGCCAGTTCCACAACCGCGACCGCTACCGAAATCCCGACCGCTACCGGCTCTATCGGGCCGGCAAGAACCGCTGGGCCTTCGCCTACATCGGCCCCCGCCCCTTCCCCCGCTTCCACCAACGCGAGCGCCGACCTCGCTCAGCCAGCTGACCCGCGAGAAGGCCGCGGCCGAGGTGTTCAACGCGACGCTGAAGCGGAAGGCGCTTCAGGGCGCCAAGTGCTGGCCCTCAGCCCGCGCGGCCCGACGGTCAGTATTCGCTGGATCACCCGCTACAACACGCGAAGGAGGCGCTCGAGCCTGGGCTGCCGGCTCCGACCGAACGACACGAACGCAGCACGAACGCAGTTGGAAACGTGTGGTGGGATACGTCCGCCGAGTAGGCGTGGCAAGCGAGGTTCAGAGAACCCGGCCAACCATCCTGGCGTACATGCGACCGGGGCTCGGCACTGCCGGCGGATGCAGAAAGCCGGGCAGCATCGGCAGTTCGACGGCGAAGGGCTGCAGCCGCTCGTAGAGAGCACTGGCGTCGGCCGGGCGATTCTCCGGATCCTTCTCGAGCAGCTCGGCAACCAGCCGGGCGAGCTCGGCCGGAACGTCGGGCACTGACGGCGGCCGTTCCTTCACTTGCTTGTCGAACACCGCGTACTCGGTCGGACCGGTGAACAACGGCTTGCCCGTCAACATCTCGTGCAAGACGCAGCCGAGAGCGTAGAGATCACTCTTCGGCCCGGCGACACCACGCTGGATCTGCTCAGGCGACATGTACGCGGGAGTACCCAGGATCTGCCCAACCCGGGTGAACTGGGCACCGTCCGATTCGCGCAGCATGGCAAGGCCGAAATCGAGGACCTTGACGCTGCCGTCCGGGCAGAGCATCAGGTTCGTCGGCTTGAGGTCGCGATGGCAGATGGACAGCGCGTGGGCAGCGGTCAACACCGCGCACGCCTGCGCGGCGATCACGGCGGCCCATGGGACCGGAAGCGGGCCGTACTCGCTGACCAGGTCGGCGACCGTCACGCCTTCGATGAACTGCATCACCTGAAAGAGTCGCTGATCGTAGGTGCCGAAGTCGTAGAGCACGGGTGCCCCCGGATGCTCCAGCCGGGCGAGGATGCGCGCCTCACGGATGAACCGGCGCTCCAGTTCCTCATCATGGCCGCCAGGGAAGCGGAGGAACTTCACCGCAACCTTACGGTCGAGACGCCTGTCGTGCCCGCCGTAGACGGCCCCCATCCCGCCCTGGCCGAGGGGAAGGTCGTCCAGCTCATACCGGTCGCCGATGACCATCCGCCCCTCCCGTCGATCTTTCGGGAAAAGCTACACCTTCACACGCGCGGGCGGAGACGGCCGTCAACGAGTCCCTCCAACCCCAGCCGGATCAATGCGTCGCCCGCCTCTGCCGCCTGCCTGATGGCGTCTTCCAAGGCCGCGAGCCGCTGGAACACCAGGCCGTATGCCTGCTGCTCCGCGAGCGGAAGCCGCGGGATGCGCGCCCTGCGGATATCGACGCGGCTGGCTCCCGGATGGCCCCGGGCAGCGGCGTATTTCAGGAAACCGGTGAGGAACTCCGGGTCCAGCCGAGAGAGATCCACGCGATAGAGCGAGAGTTGTGGGCCGAGGACCGCTCCCGACTGGCCGATCACCCGCGCGGTCGTCGCCGATGCCACGATGTCTCCGGCCGTCACCGTGACGAGGCCGGGCACCGAGGCGGTGCGGCCGGACGGCGGACCGCCTCGCGCCAGGTCGTCCGCTGTCAGCACGCTCAGGTCACCTGCGTCGGCCGCCTTGAGAACCGAGTGCCTGACCGCGACCATCCCAGCCTTGACCAGGTCGGTGATGGCTGTCGCGGGAAGATCGGCCCGCCTGGAGAGCACCTCCAGATCGGGCAGCGTGGCCGCCGCCTCCGCCATCGCCTCGGTGAGATCCCGGAGCCTGCGACCGGCTGCGGGATACCGTCGGGGATCGCTACGCGGCGAGAGGTGCCGGGCCGGGCTGACGTCCACCTCGTCATCGAGCAGGTCGATGATCCGTACGATCCGGGCCGCGCGCGGCAACGCGCCGGCCCCCGCCGCTGTCCCAGCCAGTGCTTCGGCGAAGGCCCGCCACGCCGGTTCCACGATCGAGAGGTCGTCGGAGGCGTCGGCGAGCAGGATCGACGTCGGCGAGCGCTCCCCCGTCTCCGGACGGCGAAGCAGCCAGAGATCGGGACCCGCGGCCGACAACGTGATGACCGCCCGGAGGGCACCGGCCCTGAGCAGGTTCGCCCGGATCCGCCGCCCGGGACGACGCGCCGCCGCGGCGGCTGGCATCAGGATCGCCACCAGACCACCGGGGCGCACATGGGCAAGGCAGTGCTGGACCCAGGCCAGCTCAGGCTCGCCTCTGGGTGGCACTCCGTAGTCCCAGCGCGGGTCGCCGATCAGCTCCTCATGGCCCCACGCTCGCTCGTTGAACGGCGGATCGCACAGCACGACATCCGCACGCTCGCCCGCGAAGCCATCTCGTCGCAACGAATCTCCCGCGACGATCCGCGTGTTCGCGCCACGCAGCAGCAACCGCAGCGAGGCGAGTAGCGCGGCCGTCTCGTTGATCTCCTGGCCGAGCAGGCGGATCGGCGGCACGGCACCGGCCGCCTCCGTGGCGCCGACGCGCCTCCCCGCGAGAGGGACCGTGCCGCCGAGGGTCGCGGCGGCGTCGGAGACGGCGAGAAGGAGCGTTCCGACCCCGACCGCCGGATCGAGCACGCTGCCGCCCTCGGGGCACGCCTGCCACGCGAGCCGTCCCATCAGCGCGGCCACCTCGGCGCGCGTGACCGCGAGCCGACGGGTGTGGGCCTCGACGTAGCGCTCGCAGATGAACTCGAACGCGGTCGTGGGCCCGTGCAGCACGGACAAGTCAGCGATCAACCGGACCAGGCGCGCGTCTTCCAGGGCGCTTCCCGGACGGATCGGCAGGTCGGCCGTCGCCGCCGCGACCTCGCTGGGAAGCCGTACGACGAGATCGGAACGGGCGGCGAGCCGCCGCCAGCCGTCGGGATCGCGCAGCACGTAGAGAAGGAACGCTCCCGCGAATCCGGCCAGCTCGCCGAGCCGGAGGTCGTCCACGGCGGCCCTGAGCCCCTGCCAGACGCGGTCGCCCAGCGAGACCTCGAAGGCCTTGCCGTTGGCACGCAGCCACTCCTCGATCTCCGGCAAGGAGAACAGCGGACTGGAGGCCGTGCCCCCGACAGGCTGCGGAAAGTCCTCGTACCGTCGGCGCCAGTTGCTCACCGCGGCTCTCCCGACGTCGGCTAGGCGGGCGATGTCGCCCGCGTTCACTGTGGCGTCGTGGCTCATGACGCCCAGCTTAGCTTGAGCTTGTGAAGTCATTCAACCAGTGCTTTACTCAAAACCATGACGCACAACCGACTTCGCTACGCCGCGGGATCCGACGTCGGCCGTTCCC
Organism: Microtetraspora sp. AC03309; assembly: GCF_020826795.1. Taxonomy (NCBI): domain Bacteria; kingdom Bacillati; phylum Actinomycetota; class Actinomycetes; order Streptosporangiales; family Streptosporangiaceae; genus Microtetraspora; species Microtetraspora sp. AC03309. Next base: position 219,495 of record NZ_JADDIL010000001.1, read on the forward strand.
GGAAGAAGAACGAGGACTCGCTCCACGCCGGGGCGCGACTGCTCGCGATAGCCGACGGAATGGGTGGTCACGGCCATGGAGAGGTGGCCAGTGCGGCGGCTGTCGCCGCCCTGGCGGTCCTGGAGGAAGGCCCCTTCCCCGACGACGCCGTCGCCGCCCTCGATGACGCGGTGCAGGAGGCCAGCCGCCGGTTGCGGGACCTGGCGGAACGTGACCCCGCCCTGGAGCGGATGGGCACGACAATCACCGCGATGCTCTGGGACGGTTCGCGCTTCGCGCTGGCGCACGTGGGCGACTCGCGGGCGTACATGCTGCGCGATGGCGCCCTCTACCAGATCACCCGTGATCACACGCTTGTCCAGTCGCTGGTGGACGACGGCCGGATGAGCCCCGACCAGGCCGCCAAGCACCCCAACCGGTCCCTCCTGTTGCGTGCGGTGGAGACGAGTGGTCTGGCCGACCCCGATCTGTCCCTCCGCGGCGCCCACGCCGGTGACCGCTACCTGCTCTGCTCGGACGGCCTGACCGCGGTGCTGGACCCCGAGACCCTCCATCGCGTGCTCACCACCGTGGCCGACCGGGACGACGCGGTCCGCCACTTCATCGAGTTGGCCAATGAGGCCGGCGGTCCGGACAACATCAGCGTCATCGTCGCCGACGTCGAGGCGGACCCCGCCTGACTTCTTGGTCTGGCCGGGCCGGTGCGTGGTGACCTCCGGCCTCACGCGCGCTGGGATCCCGCCTCACCCAGGAGGCAAGATCCACCCGAAGCCCGGCAGGCCGTTTCATCCCGCTCCACGTCCAGATCCGGTGCCGCTCCGTGTCCGGTTTCAGCGCGGCCCTGTGTCCCTCTGTACGCGCTGGTTGGGGACACAGTGAGTCATCCGCAGCCCGGTCACGTCACGTGGGCCGTTCTTGCCGAGATTGGCCAGCCGCTCGCGGTCCTGCTCGGTGAGTTCCTGCCCGGCCAGCGGTTCCAGGTGGGCGACGTCTCCGGGGTTGATCCCCAGGCCGGTCCCAACGCGTACGCCCAGGTCGTCCTCAGCGAGGAGGAAATGCCAGACCATGCGCTCCTGGATCGGCCGGTCGCACTCCGAGAGCAGGGTGACGAAGTTCTCCACGAGGTCGTCCCGCTCCCACTGCTCCATCAGCAGGTAGCGTTCCCCCGCCTGCTGATAGTCGTTGGTCCTCGGGATCCGCTTGCGGGTCAGCCGTCCGCTGATGACCGGTCCCTGCTCGTCGGTGGTGGGGTATCTCGCCTCGCGCAGACCGCCGCTGATGGACGGCTCGTAGTTGACATGCGGGCTCTCCCCCTCACCGTCGACGTAGAAGGTCATCTGCCCGTCGCGCTGGTTGGTGCGGATGTCGGCGTTCCTGGCCTGGTTCACCGGCAGTTGGAGATAGTTGGGGCCGACCCGATAGCGCTGCGTGTCGCTGTAGGAGAACGTCCGGCCGACCAGCATCTTGTCGTCGGAGAAGTCGAGGCCGTCGACCAGGACGCCGGTGCCGAAGGCGATCTGCTCGTTCTCCGCGAAGTTGTTGCGCACGGTGGCGTCGAGCACGAGCCGGCCGACCGGCCTGGGCGGGAAACGATCCTCCGGCCACGTCTTGGTGTCGTCGAGCGGGTCGAAGTCCAGCTCGGGATGCTCGTCGTCGGTCATCGTCTGGACCAGCAGTTCCCACTCGGGGTACTCGCCCCGGTTGATCGCCTCGTGCAGGTCCTTGGTGGCATGCCCAAGCTCGTGTGCCTGTACGGCCGCCGCGTCGGCGGCGGTCATGCTGCGCACTCCCTGTCGCGGCATCCAGTGATATTTCACCAGATGGGTTTCGCCGGCCTCGTTCACCCACTTGTAGGTGTTCACCCCGAACCCCTGCATATGCCGGTAATCAGCGGGGATCCCACGCGGGCTGAAGAGGTTGACCAGCATGTGCATCGACTCGGGCGTCTGCGACATGAAGTCGAAGATCCGGTTCGGTTCCTGCCGGAAGGTCACCGGGTCCGGCTTGAGCGAGTGGATCACATCCGGGAACTTGATGGCGTCCCTGATGAAGAACACCGCCAGGTTGTTTCCGACGAGGTCCCAGTTTCCGTCCTCGGTGTAGAACTTCACCGCGAACCCTCGCGGGTCCCGAGCGGCCTCGGACGAATCCCGCCCGCCGATCACGGTGGAGAACCGTACGGCGACGTCGGTCCGCTTGCCCTTGTCCTGGAACAGCTTGGCGCGGGTGTAACGGCTGACCGGCTCGTCCCCCAGCGCCCCGTACGCCTCGAAGAAGCCGAACGTCGTCGTCCCACGCGCGTGCACGACCCTTTCGGGGATGCGCTCGCGGTCGAAGTGGCTGATCTTCTCCAGGAACTGATAGTTCTCCAGGGTGGCCGGGCCTCGCGCTCCCACCGTCCGCTGGTTCTGGTTGTCGTAGACGGGGTGTCCCTGCCTGTTGGTCAGCACCGGCTGGTCGTCACCCTGTCGTGGTCCCCTGTTCGCCCCGTCCGTCATGACAACGGGTCCTTCCGTGTGTTGTCTGTGCGGCGGCATTCCGCCACGAACGGGACGCCCCCGACCCGTCCCCTCTCCCCTTTCCAGGAAATCGCCACCTAAAGCCCCCGGGTCCACACCGGTAACCACGTGGGCCCCATCGGTATCCACCCAGGTCCGCAGCGGTAGCTGGGGCCGCACCGCTACCCAGATCCGTATCGGTAACCACCTGGATCCGCATCGGTGACCGCGACACCGCCACAGGTCCACGCCTGAAGCCGCCCCCTGCGCGGCCGCCAGGCGTCGGCGAGGGCTCAGGGCCGGAAGCGATATCCCATGCCGGGTTCGGTGATCAGATGCACCGGGCGGGCGGGATCCCGCTCCAGCTTGCGACGCAACTGGGCCATGTACTGCCGGAGGTAGTGCGTCGCCGTCACATATGTGGCGCCCCACACTTCGGTGAGCATCTGACGCTGGCTGACCAGCTTCTCCGGATTGCGCAGCAGCATCTCCAGCAGGTGCCACTCCGTCGGCGTGAGCCGTACCCCTCCGGTGATCGTCTTGTCGGCCAGGTTCACCGTGTGGTCGCCGATCCGTACGACCGCGGTCTCCGGCTGGTGCGCCGCCGCGCGGCGGGTGGCGGCGCGGACCCGGGCGAGCAGCTCGTCCAGGCCGAACGGCTTGGTGACGTAGTCGTCGGCCCCGGCGTCCAGGGCGCTGACCGCGTCGGCGCTGCCGACCCGCCCGGTGAGCACGATGATCGGGACCTGGCTCCAGCCGCGCAGGCCGTGGATCACCTCGATGCCCTCGATGTCGGGCAGGCCGAGGTCGAGCAGGACGAGGTCGGGATGCCAGTCGGCGGCCTGGCGGAGCGCCGAGCCGCCGTCGGCGGCGACAGCCACCTCGTAGTGCCTGGCGGCGAAGTTGATGCGCAGCGCCCGCAGGATCTGCGGCTCGTCGTCGACGATGAGGATCTTGGTCATCGGAGTTCCGGTGCGGAGACCCCGCCGTCAGGCGTGGGGGAGGCACCGCCCTCCCTTCGTTCTCCGTCGTGCCCCGGACCGTAGTCGGCGGCCGTATCCCAGGAGATGGGCAGGGTGACGGTCATGGTGAGCCCTCCTCCTGGGGTCTCCTCAGGCACCAGCGTGCCGCCCATGGCCTCGGTCAGCCCCCGCGAGAGCGCCAGCCCGAGTCCCACTCCGGTGTGGTTGTCACGGTCGCCGAGGCGCTGGAACGGCAGGAAGACCCGGTCGTGCGCCTCCGGCGGGATGCCGGGGCCGCGGTCGACGACCCTGATCTCCACGAGGCTACCGTGCCTGCTCGCGGTGATCAGCACCTTCTCCTCCGGGGGGCTGTAGCGAACCGCGTTGGCCATCAGGTTGGCCAGTACACGTTCCAGCAGGGCCGGATCGGCGAGAACCTCGGGGATTTCGACCGAGATGTCCCCATCGACGCGGTCCCAGAGCGGCCCGAGGTCGTCGATCGCCCGAGGGACGACGTCCTCCAGCGCGGTCGGCCCCAACGCCAGCCCGAGGGCCCCGGCCTGGAGGCGGCTCATGTCGAGCAGGTTGGCGACCAGCCGGTCCAGCTTGAGCAGCGACTCGTCCGCGGTGGCCAGCAGCTCCGCGCGGTCCTCGTCGGTCCAGTCGATCTCGGTGTTTCGCAGGCTCTCGACCGCGGCCCTGGCCGAGGCGAGCGGGGTACGCAGGTCGTGGCTGACCGCGGCGAGCAGGGCGGTCCGCATCTTGTCTGCCTCGGCGAGCGGCCGGGCCTGCTCGGCCTCCTCCTCCAGCCGCTGCTGGCGCAGCGCGATCGCCGCCTCCGCCGCGAACGCCTCCAGGACCCTGCGGTCGGAGGCGTCCAGCAACCGGCCGCGCGCGGCGAGCACCAGATCGTCGTCGATCACCACGTCGGTGTCGGCCGCACCGGGGCAGGCGCACGGCGGGCCTCCGGTGGTCGCGACGATGCGCCAGGCGTCCGGGTCCGCGTGGTCTCCGGGACTCGGCGGGGAGCCGGCCCGGCGTTCCAGGAGCGTGACCGCGACCAGACCGAAGGTCTCCCTGAGGCGGCCGAGCAGCGACGGCAACGCCGCCTCTCCGCGCAGCACGTGGCCCGCGAGCGTCGAGAGCACCTCGGCGTCCGCGCTGGCTCTCGCCGCCTCTCTCGTACGGCGGGCCGCGACGTCCACGACGGCGCTCACCATGACCGCGACCAGCACGTAGATCGCCAGCGCGAGCAGGTTCTCCGGGCTGTAGATGGTCCAGGTGTAGAGGGGCGGCGTGAAATACCAGTTGAGCAGGGCGAACCCGACCACCGCCGCGGTGATGGCCGGCCACATGCCGCCGACCAGCGCCACGACGACCACCATGAGCAGGAAGAGCAGGATCTCGCTCGGCAGGGTCGCTTCCTCTCGGAACGTGACCAGCATGGCGGTCAGCGCGGGGATGCCGAGCCCGGCGAGCCCCCAGCCGGCCAGGCGGCGCCTGCGGGTGAGCGCGGCCCTCGACCGGGAGCCGCGGGTCCTGCCTCTGCTGATCTCACCGTGGGTGACCATGTGGACGTCGATGGAACCCGAGAGTGCCGTGGTCGTGACGCCGACGCCGCGCGAGAACAGCTGCGCGAGCCTGCCGCGCCGGGAGGCGCCCAGCACGAGCTGGGTGGCGTTGACGCCGCGCGCGAAGTCGAGCAGGGCGCGCGGGATGTCGTCGCCGACCACCTGGTGGTAGGTGCCGCCGACGCTCTCGACCAGCGTGCGCTGCCTGGCCAGGCTCGCCGGGTCCTGTCCGGCCAGCCCGTCGGCCCTGGTGACGTGTACGGCGAGCAGGTCAGCGCCCTTGCTCCGGTCCGCGATGCGCGTCGCCCGGCGTACCAGGGTGTCGCCCTCGGGCCCGCCGGTCAGCGCGACCACGACCCGCTCGCGCGCCTCCCAGGTCCCGGCGATGCCGTGCTCGGCCCGGTATCGGTCGAGCTGCTCGTCGACCTTCCCCGCGACCCAGAGGAGGGCCAGCTCCCGCAGGGCCGTCAGGTTGCCGACTCGGAAGTAGTTCGACAGCGCGGCGTCGACCTTCTCCGGCGGGTAGACGTTGCCGTGCGCCATCCGGCGGCGCAGCGCCTCCGGCGACATGTCGACCAGCTCGATCTGGTCGGCCCGCCGTACGACCTCGTCGGGGACGGTCTCGCGCTGGGGGACGCCGGTGATCTCCTGGACCACGTCGTTGAGCGACTCCAGGTGCTGGATGTTGACCGTGGAGACGACGTCGATCCCGGCGTCGAGGATCTGCTCGATGTCCTCCCAGCGCTTGGCGTGGCGCGATCCGGGCACGTTGGTGTGCGCCAGCTCGTCGATCAGGACCACCCTGGGACCGCGCGCGATGACAGCGTCCACGTCGAGCTCGGTGAGGTGCACCCCCCGGTAGACGAGCTCCTTCCTCGGCACGATCTCCATGCCTTCGAGCAGTTCGGCCGTACGGGCGCGGCCGTGGGTCTCGACGAGCCCCACGACGACGTCACGCCCCCGCTCCTGCGCCCTCCGGCCTTCGCCCAGCATCGCGAAGGTCTTCCCGACGCCGGGAGCGGCGCCGAGGTAGATCCGGAGCCGCCCGCGCGCCATGTCTCTCATCTCCCCATACCGTCCAGATCCAGGTTAAGTTGCAGCACGTTGACGCCGGGTTCCCCCATGAAGCCGAGGGCTCGCCCGGTCGTGTTGTCCGTGATGAGCCGCCTGACCCGCTCCAGTGGGATGCCCCGCTCCTTGGCGACTCGGGGCGCCTGGAGCTCGGCGTAGGCGACCGAGATGTGCGGGTCGAGGCCGGAGCCGCTCGCGGTGACCGCGTCCGCCGGGACGACGGCCCGCGCCGCGCCTCGCACCGGGACGGTCCGGCCGGCGGCCAGGTCCTCGCCGGGCTTGGCGCACTCGACCGGCACGCCCTGGTAACCGGCGATGAACGGCTTCGCCGGACATGCCTGGTTGGCGCTGACCACCCGGGTCGGCGTGCCGACGGCCGGGAAGACCTTGAGGACCGCCCCGACCCCGTCGCCCGTGCAGTACGGCCGGGCGCCGCTGACGCCTTCGAGCGCGCCGACGGCCGCGCTGCGTGCGCAGACCTTGGTGAGGAGGCTCTGCCTGCCGGTGTCCGGCTCGCCCGCGGCGTTCTTCGCCCCGGGTACGGCGAGCACGTCCAGGACGTCCTCGGGCCCCAGGTTGCTCGCCCCGCTCGACATCGGGTCGTACCCGGCGCCGGCCGCGCTCGGGCGGCTCTGGAAGTACGTCCTGATCGGGGCGCCGTGGGCGTCGGTGAACGACTGCCCGATGAGGGCGCTTCCGACGCTCCTGCCGTCCCGTTCGATGAGCGATCCGCCGGCCTTTCCCGGGAAGAGGGCCTGGACCACGCCCGTGGTGACGAGCGGATAGATCACTCCGGTCACCGCCGTGAGAACGAGCAGTGCCCGCAGCGCGGCGAGATGGACCCGGAGCCAGCCCGGCACATGCTCTTTCATGACATCCCCGGAAGGAACTGGATGAACAGGTCGATGAACTTGATCCCGATGAACGGCGCCACG